>NZ_CP011968.1:632260-948390 GCF_001077535.1 Clostridioides difficile ATCC 9689 = DSM 1296 | reverse complement strand
ATTATTAGGCTGTATTATAAAATCGTATTTATTAGTCTCAATAGAATTTATAGAACTATCCATTATATCACTAAAAAACTTTCTAGTATCTTGATGATTAAAATTATTTGAAAAGATTACCCCTATCCTGTTAGTTTCTTTTTTTGCTAAATTTCTTGCATTTACATTAAAATGGAACCCTAGTCTATTTGCCTCTTCTACCACTTTCTTTTTTGTTTTTTCAGATACATTAGGATTATTGTTTAAGCACCTAGAAACAGTTGAATAACTGATACCTAGATTCCTTGCAATATCTTTAATAGTTACCATCTTTATCCCCTACTTCACTTCATTTTATTTTGATAATATAATACTACACTATGTTGTAAATAATTGTCAACTTCAATTATGTAAACGCTTCTTTATATAAAAAACAGGTGGAATCTAAAAGATATCCACCTGCTTTATAAAAAGTTATTATTTCAAAAACTTATTATTCTTTTAATAAAGATTTATGGTTTTGCTTTTGGAGTAAATACTACTGACATAATATATCCAAAGAATATAGCTGCTGCTATTCCACCAGCTGTAGCAGTTGTACCTCCTAAAAAAATACCTAAAAAACCATCACTTTGAATTGATTTTATTACTCCTGTAGCAAGTGAATATCCAAATCCTATTATAGGAACTGTTGCACCTGCTGCTGCAAACTTAACTAATGGCTCATAAAGTCCTAGAAAAGTTAAAACTACACCAGTTGTTACATACGTTACCATAACATATGGAGTTTGCATTTTGAAATAATCCATCATTACTTGGGCTATTAAACATATAATTCCACCTACAATAAATACTCTTACATAGTCCATTAACATATTATATCACTTCCTACTCATTTACTATTACTACTGCATGTGCAACACATGGTATTGTCTGCTTTTGTAGTGTACTTGTCGGTGAAAGTAGTGCTCCTGTTGATACAAGCATTACTTTGTTAAATTCTTTTTTTCTCAACTTATCATATATATATCCTGCAAACACTGTAGCTGAACACCCACATCCACTTCCACCACAGTGGACATCTTGTTCTTTAAGGTTAAACATCTCTATACCACAGTCAGTATAAACTTTTGATATATCTACACCTTTTTCTTTTAGAAAGTCTTCTGCTATCTGTTTTCCAAGAGTACCTAAATCTCCAGTAGCAATTATATCAAAGCTATTTGGGTCATCATTAGTATCTTCAAAGTAAGAGTAGATAGTATCTATTGCTGCTGGAGCCATAGCTGGTCCCATATTATTACCATCATCAATACCCTCATCTATTACTTTACCAACAGTAACATACTTTACTTTTGGACCGTCTCCATTAGGAGCTAATAATACACTTCCTGCTCCTGTAACTGTCCACTGGGCTGTCATTGGTTTTTGATTTCCAAGTTCAAGTGGGAATCTAAATTGTCTTTCTGCTGTACAATAGTGACTTGATGTACCTGACAGTACTAAATCAGCAAAACCACCATCTATAAGCATAGAACCTATACAAAGACCTTCTGCCATTGTAGAACAAGCTCCATATATACCTAAAAATGGAATAGCCAGTTCTCTTGCTGCAAATGATGCTGGAACTATTTGATTTATTAAATCGCCACCTAGCATATAATTTACATCTGACAATTTTTTACCTGCCTTTTGGATAGCTTGTTGAGATGCAGTCTCTACCATTTTACTTTCAGCTAATTCCCAAGTCTTTTCACCATATAAATCGTCAGTCATAATCATATCAAAATAGTCCTTTAGTGGTCCTTCACCTTCCTTAGGACCTACTATAGTTCCAGTTGATATTATGGTTGGTTTATTTTCTAACTTGACTGTTCTTTTTCCAATTCTTTTATTTTTCATATTTTCACACCTTTTTAATTTTGCATTTTACTATTCAAATTTTTAATATTAATTAAAAATTTTAATTAAATCTGCACAATTATTTTTCAATTAGTTACTTTAGTAGCTATTTTCAGATTTTATACCTTCTTCATAATTAATAAAATTTAAATTAAATAAAAATCATCTAAAACATCTTAAAAATATAATAAATAATTCCACATAAAATAGAAGAACCTATCCCATAAACTAAAACTGGTCCTGCAATTTTAAATAAGTTTGCACCTACACCTAATACATAGCCTTCTCTTTTATACTCCATTGCTGGAGATACTATTGAGTTAGCAAAACCTGTTATTGGAATTATAGAACCAGCTCCAGCTCTTTTTCCTATTAGGTCGTAGACTCCTAATCCAGTTAAAAATGCCCCTATAAATATTAATGTTATTGATGTTGCAGAACTAGCACCTAGTTTATCAAGACCTCCAACTTTCATATACAAATCATTTATTGCTTGCCCTATCATACAAATAATTCCACCTACAATAAATGCAAGTGTATAGTTTTTTAAATATGTAGGTTTTGGGCTTATTTGGTCTACATATTTTTTATAATTTTTATCCATACTAAACACCTCTCTAAAGTATTATTTGTTAATTTTAAAAAAATAAACCTATTATTTATTTTGACTATCTAAAGTTTGGTCAAAAAATAAAAAAGATGTCTAATAAAGAAAAAATCTATTTTTCCATAAAGACACCTTGTTTTTATATTTTTACTTTTTTAATGCTTTTTATTATTTTAATATCTTTTAATAATTTAAAAACTTAACATAAAAAGTTATTACATTTTATTTTAGTAATATATTTATTATATTTTGTTATTCTACATATCATAAGTATTATCACGATATATATTCTTTTAACTTAGACAATACTTTCTTCTCTATCCTAGATACTTGAACTTGTGATATATTGAGCATCTCTCCTATTTCACTTTGAGTCATGTCTTCAAAGTATCTGAGAACTATTATTTGACGCTCTCTCTTATCCAGTCTTCCAAGTATGTCTTTTAACAATATGTTATCCACTACTTTTTCTTCTTCACTTTCTCCTTTCATGCTTATTTTATCAATAAGGCATATTGGAGAACCTTCCTCTTCATGAATAACTCCTTGCAAATACTCAACATTGAAATTAGCTTCCATAGCCATTACTAAATCTTCTTTTTCTACATCTATTGCTTTAGCTAATTCTTCTATACTCGGCTCTCTACCTAATTTTTTAGTTAAAGCTTCACTTTCCATCTTTGCCTTTACAGCTATTTGCTTTAACGACCTTGATACTTTTATCATACCATCATCTCTTAAGTATCTCTTTATTTCACCTAAAATCATTGGTACTGCATAAGTAGAGAATTTTACATTAAATTTTGGGTCAAATTTATATATTGATTTTATTAAGCCTATAGAACCTAACTGAAATAAATCTTCTCTATCATATCCTATATTTAAAAATCTAGATACAACGCTCCTAACTAGACCTAAATTGCTTGATATTAATATTTCTTTTGCCTCTTCATCTCCATTTTGAACTTTTTCAATAAGTTCTAGAGTCTCTTCATGACTAAGAAGAGGTTTTTTTTCTTCTCTGGCAACAGTTACTTCCATAATAAAACCTCACTTTTGGACTTTATTTAGGCACATTTATTTTTTTAGTCATTTCAATTCTAGTCCCATTATCTTTTACAGAACTTACCTCTACATCGTCCATAAAGCTTTTCATTACTGTGAATCCCATTCCTGATCTATCAAGTTCTGGTTTTGATGTATAAAGTGGTTCCATTGCCTTCTCCACATTTTCTATTCCATACCCTTCATCTTCAACTATAATCTTTATAGTATTTCCTTCTATCTCACATCTTAAGAAAACAAACTTAGAACTGTCTTCTTCATATCCATGTATTATAGCATTCGTAACAGCCTCAGAGACAGCAGTTTTTATATCTACTAACTCATCTACTGTTGGGTCTAACTTAGCTGCAAAGGATGCTACTATAACTCTTGCTAAACTTTCATTTTCAGATATTGCCGAAAATTTAACTTCCATAATATTATTCATCACATACTCCTCCCTACAAAGAACTTAGAGCTTCTTCATACGTATCATAAATGCCAATAATTTTATTTAACCCAGATAAATCAAAAATCTTCTTAACTCGTGAACTTATATTAATTACTGAAACTCGTCCCCCTTCATTAGAAATCTTTTTATATCTACCTATGATGACGCCTATACCTGAAGAATCCATAAAATTAATATTTTCAAAATTAAATACAACATTTTTTACTTGATTTACACTTAATAAGTTATCTATTTCTTCCCTTATTTCATTGGCTACATGGTGGTCTAGTTCTGAGCACATAAATTCTATGTATAGATTCTTATGTTCTAAGGAATAATTTACCATCAAAAATCCCTCCTTCAATAGTTTTGTAAAAATAGTAACTTTTAATCAATTCTATAATTATATTTTTATTCCTTCAATGAAATTTAACTAGTTTTGTCGTATTATTTCTACCATACTTTCATTATATGTTACCTGACCCCCAAAATCTGATATACCAGTGTCTGTTAAACTATTAGGATTTCCATGTTTCTTCCACCAACCAACATACATTTTTACTATATAATTACCTACTCCATCATCTATATTTATTTGTACATTTATTTTTGCTTTTTTTGACCTCAATATCACAATATCTTTGTCCTCAATACCTACTTTTTTAGCCATTCTCCGATTTATATATGCTTGAGCTATAGATTTTTTGTCCATAAAATGCTGACTAAATAAAGTATCTGCATGATGATTAGTTAATAATCTAAAAGAAATATTTTTATCTTCTATTTCTTTATATTTATTGCTTATATATACAGGTGTTGGACTTATTCCCAAGTTTTTTATACTTTCTGAATAAAGCTCGTATTTTCCAGATGGAGTCTCAAACTTCTTATCTTCCCAAGCAACAGGGTTATGTATAGTAAAGTAATTGTTTTTAAGTTTTTCTATATCCAGATTTTTGTCAAAACGCTTAAGTGGTTCAATCACTTTTTCTAAATAAGTTCTCTTTTCTACAAAAGGATAATCATTTAATCCCATCTTTTTAGCTAGCTCCATAAAGAAGTAATATTCATCCATCAATTTATGTGCTGGCTTTACAGCTCTTTCATTATAGGTTATATATGGATTGGTCATTGAACTATAAATTATATCTTCACTCTCTAGTGTATTTGTACATGGTATAAACATGTCACATAAAGTAGCTGTATCAGTTATAAACATATCAAAACATACTTTAAATTCAATTTTTGAAAACACCCTCTCCAATTCTACTAAATCTGGCAGTTGATTCAGCATATTACTTTTAGTTATCACAGCCATCTTTATAGGAATATTATCTTTGATTGACTTATTAGATAAATTATACAATTCATTTGATATATAATCTGTTTTATTTGATGTTATATCAAGTTCATCTGATACATAATTTACTTTATTTGATGTCATATCAAGTTCATCTGATGCATAATTTACTTTATTTGATGTATTTTTTAAAGATTCTTCTATAAATTTACTGATATTACTTACATAAAACTCCCTATCTTCACCATATGATTGGCTATTGTAAGGGTCAGAATTTATAACACTCGGATAAACTTTATTAGCATAGTTTACCCCTCCACCACTAAATCCTATTTGACCAGTTATAGCACCTAAAGCATCTATTGCTCTTATTGTGTTTCCACCATTTTTATATTTTTGAAGCCCATATCCAACATTTATACTTGAATATTTGTTAGTATATAAATCCACTAACTCTCTTATATCATTCTCTTTAACACCACATTCATCAATTAAAAAACTTAATTCCAATGAAGATAAATATTTTTTATATTCTTCAAAACCAATAACATACGAGTTTATATATTCTTCATCATATAATTTATCTTCTACTATAATTTTTGCCATAGCTATAGCTAAAGCTCCATCTGTTCCAGGATTTACTTGTACATACTTATCTGCTATTTGAGCTGTTTTTGTATATATGGGGTCAATCACTACTATCTTTATCCCTTTTTCTTTAGCTTTTTTAATTATTTGCATAGTATGAATTGTAGTATATGCTGGATTTTTTCCCCAAACAAATATACTTTTACTATTTAACATATCTTCTATAGCATGACTCTTAGCTACTCCAAAATCATATTTTTGAGCATGCATCCCTGCACTCCAACAGGGACCCCCCTTATGTCTGCTAACACCTCCATAAAAATTAAAAAATATATCTCCTATGTATTTTAGCACAGACCCACTTCCATATTGGTCATAATGCATGACAGACTTTGATGTATACTTTTCTTTATAGTATGTAAGCTTTTCTGCCATTATTTCTATAGCTTTATCAAAAGAAATCTCTTTCCATACTCCATCAACTTTAAGCATAGGAGTCTTTATTCTATCTTTATGATTTAATCTATCTAAATGGGCCATCCCTTTTTTGCATATAAAACCTTTTGTATAAGGATGATTTTTATCTCCTTCAATTTTTACTACATTATTTCCTTTAGTATAAACATTGAATTTACAACAGTCATGACAATCTAATGTACACCCATGACTTAATTTTTTTATTATATCCATAAAATATCCTTCTTTCTACTTTCTTACCTTATTAAAAATTAACATATATACTATAATTTATTAAACTTTCTATGTTCAAAACTACAGTATATAAAACATAGCTATATTTTATCAAATTAAGTTTAAAAATACTTCATAAATATAATATTATTAAAAAATTCTCTTTTAAAAAACTAACAATCTTATATGTTTACTTAAACACTATGTTTTTTAATTACAAAAATGAGGCTATCTCAAAATAAAGATAAACCTCTTTTTCATTGTTTAAATGCTGAAAATATATTTAATTTTATACAAAAAAGTGCCTCATGAACTAAAGAGTTCATCTTGAGACACTCCATAAAAACCTTACATAACTTGTCCACCAGTAATATTTATAGATTGACCAGTGCAGTATTCAGCTTCCTTTGAAGCATAAAATGTAAGCATATTTGCAACATCTATAAATCTACACCCTCTTTTTAAAGGTACTTTATCTATATAAACTTGCTTGACTTCTGATTCAGGTATTCCCAATTTTACTGCATATTGAGGAATTAAACTTTCAAACATATCAGAATCAAGTAAATTACCGAGCATCAGTGCATTTACAGTTATCTTATGTTCTGCCAAATCTAGCGCTAAACTTTGAGTAAGTCCTACTCCAGCAAATTTACCTGCTGAATATCCTGAATTATGCTTGCTTCCCACTCTACCTGATTTTGAATTTATCTGTATTATTCTACCCTCAATACCTTTTGCTATCATGACTTTAGATACTTCTCTTGCAAATAGAAAGTACCCATTTAAATTTACGTCTACAATAAATTTAAAATCTTTGTATCCAAAATCAGTTATTTTTTTACTTACAGCCACTCCTGCATTGTACACTAATAAATCTATTCTATCAAAATCATTTTCAATAGCTTTGACAGTACTTATAACCTGTCTTTCATCTATGGCATTACAACTATATCCTACAGATTTACAACCAAATTCAGTTTTTATTTCTTCAGCTACTTTTTTTGCGTTGTCTTCATTTAAATCTGCAATAGCAACATCATAACCTACTTTAGCTAAATGTTTAGATAAATATTCACCTAAACTTCTTCCTCCTCCAACGACTAAAGCCACTTTTCTCATTTTCATTTCCCCTTTTTTATCACATTAAAAGTTAACTTGATTAGTTAAATTGACTTTTATCTATAATTTACTTATAATATGATTAGATTCGTTTTAAATTTTATTTTCTAATTATTTTTAGTATAGTACCTACGCCAATAGGTGCTATTTCTTTTTCTTCAAGATATAAGGTTCCTCCAATTGCTCCATCTTTTTCACCTGTAAACTTAAATGTTATATGACCTAATTCTGAAAGATTTTGGTTTACTAACTCACCAACAGAAGTAATTTTGTAATCAACATTATTTATTGATAGCACATCATCCGTAAGTATTTCTTTTACTAAATTATTTTCAGAATGTATATAACAGTAATTTTCTAACTCTTGAGGAGCATTATCTTTGAAAGTTACAAACATATTATGTTGTAAAAATTCATTTGCATTATCTCCTATTTTATTTATTTGAGTACTGTATATTAATTCCATATCAACTGAACCTCTCTCTAATTATTTATAAAGTATTCTTCTATTTATATAACCCAAAGCTTGCTAACCATGCTAATAGAACAGTTGGTGCACCTGTTAAAAATCTAGAATATAAAACTGACGGAACTCCTACTTGAACTGTATCAGGTTCAGCTTCTGCAAGACCAAGACCTACTGGTATAAAGTCACAAGCTGCTTGTGAGTTTATTGCAAACAATGCTGGTAATGCTAAACTTGGTGGAATATTTCCTTTTCCTATTTCTGTACCAACCAATACCCCCACTATCTGAGCTATAACAGCTCCTGGTCCAAGAAACGGAGACAACAACGGAAATGAACATATTATTGATAAGACAACTAAACCTCCAACATTTCCGATTAATGGAGTAAGTAAATTGGCTACCCAATTTCCTATACCCGATTGATTTATTATACCTATTAGGACTGCAACGAAAGCCATAAAAGGCAGTATAGTATGTATTAATGTATCTATAGTATCCCTACCAGCTTGAAAAAGAGTACTTGTCACATTTCCTAGTGCTATACCTATTTTTGCAACAATTCCTTGACTCTGCTCACTTATCTTCTTTTTAGTATCATAAGCCATATTTCTTCCCTCCTACTACCTCAATTATAACTGCTCTACATTTGTTGGTTTTACCCCTGAAACATATATATCTTCTTTTATAAACATTGCTAATGGTCCACTTTTTCCTGTTTTCATTATATTTATAGTCGGTATTTTCTTTTGAGGATATATACCACATCTCAATGTTCCACCACAATTTATTATTACACATGCGATTTCATCATCTTTAACACCCTGTGAAAATCCATCTATTAACTCACATCCTGTAAGTTCAGCTATTTTTACTGCAGTTTCTGGCTTTGCTCCCCCAGTCACATATACTACCTTATTCTTCTTTTCTGTTGGTTCTATTATCAATGGTCCACCCCATCCTCCAGAACCTTTTACTATTTTAACTTTGTTAAATGCCATATAATTTATCCTCCTCTATACACTATCTTTTTATTTGAAAAATTTATTTATACCTTAAAGTAATTATCCAATCTTTATATCTGAATTTAATGCTATTCCTTGTTGTTTCTCTACAAATTTTGTTGTATAGTCAGTAACTACACCTTTAATAAAGTTTGCAACTATACCCACTAACAAATATCTAACTGCTAAATCTGCTGTTGAGAATCCCAAAGTTGTTATACCATTTGCAATTCCTAGATATATAAATAGTTCACCTGGATTGATATGTGGGAATAATCCATTCATTGTATGGCATGAAAAGCTTGCTGCTGCAAAGTAACTAGGTTTAAACTTTTCTGGCAAGAATCTTCCTAATGATAGTGTCATTGGGTTTGCAAATACAAATGTACCAAGGACTGGTAATATCAAATATCTAGTAAATATATTTGCAGAACATTTTTTTGCAAGTCTCTCGACTCTATCTGTACCAATAAAGTTGATAATTGCATTCATTGTAACTAATAATGCTACTAAAAGTGGTACTATATCTGTTACAAAACCTACAAATTGTTGCCCACCTGCCCTAAATAAATTCATAAAACTATCTGCACCACTTGCTAATACTTGAAAAAATTGCGTCATATTAACTCCTCCTTATAAATATATTTTTTTAAACTACTTCCATCCTACACTCTTCATCAGTACTCAGATTATTTGTATCTTCACATTTATTTTTCTCAAATGTTATGTACTGTTTGACTGCATCTAGTATTGCTTTTTTAAGTAGTTTATTGTAAACAGTTAAATCTGATTTTTCTATATACTCTAAGCTCTTTCCTACCAAACCTTCAAATGACTTTACTCTTGCCAATACTGTAACACCTTGCATTTTTCTAGTCTCTACAATCACACCATCATCATTTATAAGTATCAACACAATTGTACCCGATGAAATTCTTCCTTTTTTTCTGCCAATTGCCACTCTTCCTTTTCTTTTTAGTTCAATATAATTTTTATTAAAATCTTTAAGCTGTAAGTATCCAAGAAAAATATTTAATAAATACACTGTAATAAGTGATGCTATAATAAAAATTACTGGGTCCATATTATTACCTCCTCTTGGTAATTATTTTATAAAATTCATCAAATGATTTTGCCTTAGCAAGTTCTTCTACCATCTTTTTATCTCTCCCTACTTCAAGTACTTCTTCATAACTTTTTATTATCAGGTCTGTACTATCTACATTCTTATCTGGAATTATCATCAATATTATTATTCTAATTTCCTTTGTATCCCAAATCACTGGTTTTTCTAATATTCCAAATGCCAGATAAAGATTTTCCCCATTAGTATTAACTGAGTGAGGCAATGCTATATAATTATCTAATGCTGTTGAAGATTTCTTTTCTCTTTTTAATACCTTTTTTTTGAACTCTATATCAATAATTCCTTTATGAACTAATTTTTCTAACATATCTTCTAAATTTTCCATAAACGTACTCTTATTCAATATAAAGAACTTATCCTCTTCAATTAATTTACCTATAAAAGGGATATTTTTTTCAATCTTTTTTATAGACTTAAGATTTATACTATTTTTCAAAAGTATTGCATTTTCTATCTCTTTCTTTATACTTTCTTCATTAAATAACGCATTTACTCTAAAAATTGGAACATCTAAGTCTGTTTTGAAATCTACTGTTGTAAATACTAAATCATAATACTTTAATAAATCTAAATTAGCTTTAGCTTCTATATCAGAAAAAGTATTTACTTCTACACTTTCTCCAAGTATTTTTCCTATCTTTATTCTAATAAGTTGTGCAGTCCCAAGACCTGTTCCACAAACAACAGCTACCCTATTTACATTTAGAACTTTTCTTGAATTTTTTTCAAAATAACTTCCAAAATGTAATGCTATATATCCTATTTCGTGGTCACATATTTTCAAGTCAAACTTTTCCTCAATTATCATTGCAGCTATCTTTGCAACACTATATGGAAATGTATATCTTTCCTTTATTTCTTGTAAAAGAGGATTTTTTACCCTTATGTTGAATCTCATTCTATTAAGTGCAAAATACAAGTGATATTCCAAATTTTCTATAAGCTTTTTATCTTCTTTAAAATCAATCCCTGAGGTCTCTAATAAAAAACTAGTTACTTCATCTACAACTTCCTTTACGCTATCATTTATTTTTATACTGCTAAGTGCTAATTTTGTACTAGGAGCTTTTCTACCTATTAATGGCATTGTCAAAAATATGGTTTCTTTTTCATTTAAAACTATATTAAATATCTTTTCCAATAAATCTTTGAGCTTTAATCCTAAAGTATATTCATCTGAACATCTTATCACTTCAAATCTCTTATCTATCTTTTCAAATTTGTACCCATTTAGATTTCTTAAGACAGACATGATTATATATCTTTCAACATCTCTCAAGACCTGTTCTGTTATGTAGAGTTCTTCTTTTTTAAATAACTTTTTTAATTCATCTCTAAGACATTCAATATCATAATCTTTAACTAAATTTATCTGATTAACGTTTTCCAAGACATCAATATAATTTTCATACAATCTATCAAGGATTAATAATCTTATATCCATTTCTTCACCAACTAAAATCATACCTATATTTGGCTTCCTTTTTAATTCTAAATCATATTCAGCTAAAATTCTGTCTGCTTTTTTTAAATCCTTTATTAATGTTGTTCTTCCTATACATATCTCTTCAGCCAAATCATCTATGGTAATTGGATTGTTGGTCATAGTTAAAATATCAAGAACATAATTTATTCTTTCATCAGGTGAATTTAAATTTATAAAATTTGATAGCTTTCCTCTATTAAAATTTACAATCTCAATTAATTTACTTTCATCCTCAATTCTTATACTATATGTACCTTTTTCATTTTTAACTATTTTAGCAATACCACCTTTTAATTCTCGATTAATCTGGTTTATATAGTTTCTGATAGTCCTAGTACTAACACCCAAAACATTTGAAAATTGTTCTAGAGTATTTGTGTCTTCTTCTAACACCATTTCTAAAATCAAAAAAACCCTAGGGTCCATATAAGTCATTGACATCTTTTTCTCCCCTTTGTTATCTTACATTTTTTATTATAATCTAAACTATATAGATAATTAATATTCTCTTTTTCAAATCAGATTTGAAAAAAAGGAACTAATATACATTTTTCACAATAATCTGGAAAATTATAACATCATATAAAACAAGAAAAGCCTTATGCTGTTAACTCTTACAGATTATCTACTATCTGTTTTGAAAACACATCAGGCTTTTTAAATATCCAATATATTATTTTATATATTTTCTAATTATAGTTTTGTATACTATACGTTATTTTTTCTTCTTATTTGCTTTTTCTATATTAATCTTATTACCTTTTATCTTAATATCTTTCATCTTTTCAATTACTGTTTTTGCATCTTTTTTAGGTATTTCAACAAAAGTATACTTATCATATATATCTATAGTACCTACTACTTTACCTGGTATTCCAACTTCTCCAGCTATGGCACCAACTATATCTTTTGCTTGTACTCTTTGATTTCTACCAATATTGATAAATAATCTAATCATACCATCTTTAGCTCCAGTACCACCTTTTCTATCTCCACGCTCTCTTCTAGGTTTTTCTTCTATTATTTCTTCTTTCATTTCTTCACCTAGAGATAGTTTTACAAGTGCAGCAGCTATATCAACCATTGCATAATCTTCATCATTACAGAAACCTTCTAACCATTGTAATTGTTTAGTTAAGTGACCTTCTTCTATAGTTTGTTTAACTTGTGCAAAGAAAGTACCTACTTTTTTCTCTTCAACATCAGTTATTGTTGGTATATTATGCTTTATTAGTTTAGATTTAGTATATCTTTCTATATCTTTCATCTTTCTCATTTCTTTTCCAAATACAAAAGTAAATGACATACCTTCTCTACCAGCACGACCAGTTCTACCAATTCTATGAACGTAATACTCTTCATCTTGTGGTAAGTCATAGTTGAATACACATTCAACATCATCAACATCTATACCTCTAGCTGCAACATCAGTAGCAACAAGTATATCTATTGTACCATTTCTAAACTTATCCATTACTATATCTCTTTGAGTCTGTTTTAAGTCACCATGTAATGCATCTGCAAAATATCCTCTTGCTTGTAAATCTCCTACCAATTCGTCTGCTTTTCTCTTAGTATTACAGAAAACAACAGATAGTTTAGGGTCATATACATCTACTAATCTACATAATACTTCTAATTTATTTGATGACCTAGTTTCTATATAGTATTGCTTTGTATTTGAAACTGTAAGTTCTTTTCTAACAACTTTTATATGCTCTGGGTCTTTTTGATATCTCTTAGTTAATTCCAAAATTCCTCTTGGCATAGTAGCTGAAAAGAAAGTTGTTTGTCTTTCTTCTGGAATCTTACTTAAAATCATTTCTATATCTTCTCTAAATCCCATATCTAGCATTTCATCTGCTTCATCTAATATAATCATTTTTACATTATCCATCTTTAATGTTTTACGATTGATATGGTCTATTGTACGTCCTGGTGTACCTATTACAACTTGCACACCACTCTTTAGAGATTTTATTTGTCTATCTATTGGCTGACCACCATATATAGGTAATGTCTTTATTCCGTGCGAATACTTAGCTAACTTTCTTATTTCTGTTGATACTTGTATTGCCAGTTCTCTTGTTGGACAAAGCACTACAGCTTGTAAACTTCTATTATTTGGGTCTATTGTTTCTAGTATAGGGATACTAAAAGCAGCTGTTTTTCCCGTACCAGTTTGAGCTTGTCCTATAACGTCTTTACCTGACAAAATCGCAGGTATAGACTGTGCTTGTATAGGAGATGGTTCTTCAAACCCCATTTCAGCTATAGCTTTTTTTATTCCCTCACTTATTGGTAAATCTTCAAACTTTGTTATATTCATATATTATTCCTCTCCGTTATCAATTAATCTTAACCTATCCATTATATACTTTTTTAGGATATTCTGCAATTAATATTTTAAACAGTATAGTTAAATAATATACATGAAATACAAAATTGATATGTACAGAAAATATGTGAATAACATCAATATACCTTGTATTCTACTAAGTTTATTAGATTTAAGTGTTGGTATTATTACTATTAATAATAATAATATCATGAATGGTATATCCAACTGTCTATTTTGAGATAGTATTGGTATGTTATTTGGTATTGCTGATACAGCTATTACTGATACTATATTCAATATGTTTGCACCCAAAATATTTCCTACTGATATTTCATGATGATTTTTTCTTATAGCAGTAATCGACGAAACTATCTCTGGCAGAGAAGTTCCAAGTGCTATTATAGTTAAACTTACTATACCCTGAGGTATATTTAAAAAACTAGCTATTATTACTCCACTCTCTATAAGGATTTGTGAACCTATTATCATCATTATCAATCCTGTAGCAAAAAGTAATAGTATTTTTACAATTTCTAATACGGAAAAACCCCTATAATTTTTCCCTTTTTTAGTAGATATGTCTTTACTAGTGTTATTTTTAATATTTCTATTTTTAGTATCAGATTTTCCAACGACACTTCTATAATTATTAACCATATAAAAGATTAATATTATTATAAGTAATAATGAATCACCTCTTGTTATAACTCCATCTAAACTCAATAAAATTAAAACTATAACGGATACTATTAATAGTAAAGACTTAGAAAAAAACATTTTTTTATCTACATTAAATGGACTTATAAAAACAACCAACCCTAATGCTAACCCTGTATTACATATTATAGAACCAACTGCATTTCCTAAACTCATAGTAGTATGACCATCAATAGAAGCAAGTAGAGACACTGTAAACTCAGGTAATGTTGTTGCAAAACTAACTATAGTAGCTCCAAGTATAATTTCTGATATATTCGTTTTTTTACCTATCTCTACAGTACAATTTATAAAGATATCTGCGCCTTTAGTAATTAATAGGAAACCTACTAAAAATAATACCACTGTGATAAACAATCTATCACCTCCCCCTATTAAATAAATATTCAGTTTGTGAAGATGTATGCTTTTTCTTTTTTCCATAATAAAATTTATTTATCCTAAACAAAAAATAAAAAATATTTTCTCCTTAATTAGCTATTTATTTGTTTTATTTTATTTATATATGGGTATAATTTCACCACATTATTAACATATAATCTGTTTTATACTTTAAAGCGACAATTTTTTATTTTTTATGTATACAGGATACGAATAATATGCTATTATTATATTAGAAAATATATTTTTAAAAAAATATATAAAATAAATTAAGTATATAAAAATTAATTTTAATAGTATTATTTATCATTTAAATCTAAGGAGGAAATACTTAATGAATGCATGGCAAGGATTTAAAACAGGAAGATGGACTAAAGAAATAAATGTTAGAGAGTTTATACAATTAAACTATTCTCCATATGAGGGAAATGACTCTTTCTTAGCTGGTGCCACTGAAAATACTAAAAAATTATGGGACGAAGCAATGGTCCTATTTAAAAAAGAAAGAGAAAATGGTGGTACTTTAGATGTTGATACAAAAACTGTTTCTGGAATAGCTGCATATGCTCCAGGATATTTAGATAAAGAATTAGAAACAATAGTTGGGTTACAAACGGATGCCCCTTTAAAAAGAGCTGTCATGCCATATGGTGGTATAAAGATGGTTGAAAATTCATGCGAAGCTTTTGGATATGAATTAGACCCAGAAATAAAAGATATATTTACTAAATACAGAAAAACACACAACCAAGGAGTTTTTGATGTTTATACTCCAGAAATGAGAGCTGCTAGAAAATCTGGTATAATAACAGGTCTTCCAGATGCTTATGGTAGAGGTAGAATAATTGGTGACTACAGAAGAGTTGCTCTATACGGTGTTGATGCTTTAATAGAAGATAAAAATGAGCAAAAGAAATCATTAGAAGTTTCTTGCATGGATGAGGAAGTTATCAGATTAAGAGAAGAAATAACTGAGCAAATATCAGCTTTAAATGAACTTAAAAAAATGGCTGAATCTTATGGATTTGATATCTCAAAACCAGCAACTAACTCAAAAGAAGCTGTACAATGGTTATACTTTGGTTATTTAGGTGCTGTTAAAGACCAAAATGGTGCTGCAATGTCTTTAGGTAGAACATCTACTTTCTTAGATATATACTTTGAAAGAGATTTAAAAGCTGGAATCGTAACAGAAGAAGAATTACAAGAGTATATGGACCATTTTGTTATGAAATTAAGAATGGTTAAGTTCCTAAGAACTCCTGATTACAATAACCTATTCTCTGGAGACCCAACTTGGGTAACTGAGTGTATAGGAGGTATGGGAATAGATGGTAGAACATTAGTTACTAAAAACTCATTTAGAATGTTAAATACTCTATATACATTAGGACCTTCTCCAGAGCCAAACTTAACAGTTCTATGGTCAACTAAATTACCTCAAGGATTCAAAGATTTCTGTTCTAAAGTATCTATAGATACAAGTTCAGTACAGTATGAAAATGATGATTTAATGAGAGCATACTGGGGAGATGACTATGGTATAGCTTGTTGTGTATCTGCAATGAGAATTGGTAAACAAATGCAGTTCTTTGGAGCTAGAGTTAACTTAGCTAAAACTTTATTATACGCTATAAATGGTGGTGTAGATGAGAAATCTGGTGTTCAAGTTGGACCAAGATTTGAACCTATAACTTCTGAGTACTTAGATTAT
Source organism: Clostridioides difficile ATCC 9689 = DSM 1296 (assembly GCF_001077535.1). Classification (GTDB taxonomy): domain Bacteria; phylum Bacillota; class Clostridia; order Peptostreptococcales; family Peptostreptococcaceae; genus Clostridioides; species Clostridioides difficile. The sequence continues at coordinate 931,452 of NZ_CP011968.1, read as the reverse complement.
GATGAAGTTATGAGTAAATTTGAACCATTCACTGATTGGTTAGCAACATTATATGTAAATACTTTAAATGTAATACATTATATGCATGATAAATATTCTTATGAAGCATTAGAAATGGCATTACATGATAGAGATATATTTAGAACTATGGCTTGTGGTATGGCTGGATTATCAGTTTGTGCAGACTCATTATCTGCTATAAAACATGCTAAGGTTAAAACTATTAGAAATGAACAAGGAATAGCTGTTGATTTTGAAATAGAAGGAGATTATCCAAAATACGGAAATAATGATGATAGAGTTGATAGTATAGCTGTAGAGTTAGTTGAAAGCTTTATGAATAAAATAAGAAAGAATAAAACTTATAGAAATTCTTATCCAACTCAATCTATACTTACAATAACTTCAAATGTTGTTTATGGTAAGAAAACTGGTAATACACCAGATGGTAGAAGAGCTGGTGCTCCATTTGCTCCTGGTGCTAACCCAATGCATGGTAGAGATACTAATGGTGCTTTAGCTTCATTATCTTCAGTTGCTAAATTACCATATGAACATGCTCAAGATGGTATATCTAATACTTTCTCTATAGTACCTGCTGCTTTAGGAAAAGATATGACTGAAAGAATAAACAATCTTTCTGCAATGATGGATGGATACTTCGCTCAAAATGCTCATCACTTAAATGTAAATGTATTTGATAGAGCTACTTTAGAAGATGCTATGGAACATCCAGAAGAATATCCACAATTAACTATAAGAGTATCTGGATATGCAGTTAACTTCATAAAATTAACTAAAGAGCAACAATTAGATGTTATAAACAGAACATTCCACGGTAAAATGGCTTAGTCTTTAAATTTTTATACTTTAACTAAGATTACTACTGTGTAAAAAATAAAAATAAAAGGCTATCTTATATTTGAATTATTTCTGGTATAAGATGGCCTTTTTTAGAGAAATATTATAACTATTGATAAGGTTATTAAAATATATTGTGAGGTGAACTCTATGATTAAGGGAAAGATACATTCTATAGAAACGTTTGGTACTGTAGATGGACCAGGAATAAGATATATATTATTTTTTCAGGGGTGTCCTCTTAGATGCAAATACTGTCATAACAGGGATACATGGGATATTAAATCAGGAAAAGAATACACAGTTGATGAAATAATAACGGATGCTCTTAAGTATACTTCTTTTATGAAGTTTTCTGGTGGAGGTATAACTGCCTCTGGTGGTGAATCCACTCTTCAACCAGAATTTTTAAGTGAATTATTTAAAAAAGCAAAAGAAAATGATATACACACTTGCTTGGATACATCTGGATTTGTAGATATAGAAACTATAGACCCAGTTTTAGATAATACTGATTTGGTTTTACTTGATTTAAAACATATGGTTGAGGAAAAATCTATTGATTTGACTGGTGTTGGTATGGATAAGGCATTAAAACTTGCTAGACACTTAGAATCAAGAAATATTCCTGTATGGATAAGACATGTTTTAGTTCCTGGCATTACTGATGATATAGATAATTTAGAAAAACTAGGTCAATTTGTAGCTACATTGAAAAATGTAGAAAGATTTGAATTGCTACCATACCATTCTATGGGAATACACAAATGGGAAAGTTTAGGTATCGATTATGAACTAAAAGATGTTCCTGATGCCACTAAGGAAGATGTCCAAAAAGCTAGTGAAATAATCTCTAAATTTGGAGTGAAAGTATATAATAGTTAGTGTAGTATATTAATCCTTTATAGAAGACATAACAAAATAGGGTAAAGTGTAAATTTTTAATAAACTTCAAAACTTCCACTTTGCCCTATTTTTATATACTATATATCTCATTTTATATACATCACTTTGATAGCTGAAATTTATAAAATTCAGAGGCACTTACAGGTCTTCCAAATAAAAAACCCTGAATAATATCTACACCTAAGCTTTTTACTATATCATACTCTTCATAAGACTCTATTCCCTCAACACAAACTTTTAAATTTATAATATGAGCTAATTTAATGATATATTCAAGAAAAGTATATTCATAACTATTATATGTAATATTCTTAACAAAACTTCTTTCAATTTTTATTATATTAACAGACAGTTCTTTAAGGTAATTTAAAGATGAATATCCTGTACCAAAGTCATCTATCGCAATATATACTCCTATACCCTTTAAACTAATAAATTTATCATTTAGTAAATTTATATCTGGTATCCAACAATTCTCTGTTAATTCCAAAATTAAAAATTCAGGTCTTAATTGATACTCTACTAAACATTCTACTATAAAATCTCTAAAAAAATCTTCCTTTAACTGAATATACGATACATTTACAGATATTTTAAAGTCTGGATTTATTTTATGCCATTCTTTACACTGTTTTACAGCTTCTTTTATAATCCACTTCCCAACTGGTATAATTAAATTACTCTGTTCTAGTATTGGTATAAATTCAACAGGAGATACTTCTCCATAAGTACTCGAATGCCATCTTAAAAGTACCTCTGCCCCTATTACCTCTTTTGTAACAGCATTTACCTGGGGTTGAAAAAACAGCTCAAAGTCATTAAAATTATTTTCAACGCACTCTCTTAGTTTTTGTTGCATTGAAATTACCTTTAGTTTATTTTCATAGAGCTCTTGTGAAAAAAACTTAATTCTATTTTTACCACTAATTTTTGCTATATCCAATGCAATATCAACATGTTTAAATAAATCTAAATAATTATCTCCATCTTCTGGATACATAGCAACGCCTGCAGTCACTGTGCAATAGTACTTATTTGATTCAATTTCATGCTGAGTATTTGTATACATCTGTATCTTTTCATATATTTTCTCTATAGTTTCTTTAGTACACATAGGGTAAAAAAATGCAAATTCATCTCCATCTAACCTATACAATCTTACATCTTTTGGAAGATATTCTAATACTTCAGTAGCAATTGCACGCAATACTTTGTCACCATAAGAATGTCCATATTTTTCATTTATATTTTTAAAATTATCAATATCCATAATAAACATAGCACCATTTTTATAAATTTTCTCTTTTATAAGATAATTCATTCTATGTTCAAATTGTTCTCTATTCCACGTTCCTGTGATAGAATCAAATTTATTTTTTTCACCAATATTCTTTATTCTCCCAACTAGAAATATAGTTTTTGGGTCATCCGACACATAAACTTTACCTCTACAAGAAATCCATACTATTTCTTTATATTTATTAATCAACCTATATTCTAAATTGTGCTCACCTTTTTTTCCATGTAGTAATTCTTGTATATCATCTTTCCATATTTGAACATCATCCGGATAAACAATTTTACTCCAACAATTGACTAAATCAGATTCTATCTCTTTACTTAAGTTAAATTCATCAAAAATTGCTGAAGAAATTTTAAATTTATTCCTATTTATATCCCAAAAAAATATATAATCTTCTGTACTTTGAGATAAAAGTTCAAAGAAAATTTCTATATGGTCTAAACTTAAAGAGTTCGATTCTTCTCTCATCTTTTCCCCCTACAATATTACTATTAGTGTAGTTTAATCAACAAAATATCCTTATCTAGATTATACTATTTTACTAATTTTTTGTCTCATCAAACACATTTCCCCAACTTTAGTTATCTTATCAAATCTCTTACTCTTAACTAAGTTTTTTGAGATTCATAAAGTAATTTTTCTATAATCATTACTGGTGATTTATTTTTACCTGCTAAAACACCATGTTAAATCATTTATTAAATCATTTTCTCTTAAAATTCTATTTTTCGTTATATAAAGAGTTATCAGTTCTTTATTCTATAAAACTTTTCTATTACTCTTGAATTTATTTTATTTTTTTCTCCGCCTATTCTCTTTGGATTTGGTATTGTTTTTCTATAGATTTTGGCAAAGAAGTGTCTCTTCCTATAATATAAGATTTTGATATTTCTTCATCATCTATAAATTTTTTAATAGGGATTATATCATTTTTTATATTTATTTATATAAATATTTTTTGTTTTTAATTTTTTCTATCTTCTTATGTACTTACATTTAATTTATTCTTTTCAGTTAATAAAATAGGTACATTTTTAGTACATGAAAATAGAGTTGCTTACAGGGTATATAGGATTGATGTACTATTTACTAATATTACATTTTCAACTGATTCAACCCCTCTTTTACTTACATAATTTAAGTATATTTTTCTGGATTTTTAAATTTATGTACTTTAAAATGGATATACTTATTTTCATTGATTTTGTAAGAATTAATAAAAAATACGATTACACTACAAAATTAGAATGTCAATGTTTATAAATAAAAATAATATTTTTTATTTTAATTATTACATCCATAGTTTCCATTTGTTATAAAAAAAGTTACTATTTATTGAAAATTTAGATATTTTTCTAAAAATTATCTATGTTAATAGTTAAATTTATGAACATTTTTTGTTTTTATGTTAGGATATTTCTTAGAAATGAAATACTTCTTAATTTGATTTGATATGTATATTTTTATAGCTATTTTATTATAAAAAAAAAGAACCCTTTTATAACTAAGGGTTACTTTTTTTCTCTATTTTTTCTTATTATATCACTATTTTTTCCCTATTTCAATATTTTGACATTTTTTCCATTATACTGAAAAGATATCTTAAATTTTTAACTTGGATAAATTTTAAAGCATATACTTAAAATTAACATACTTGTTTTCTATTTTATTACACTTAATCCTTATTTTTATCATTCTACAAAACAAAAATAAAAAAGAATAAGATAATAAATAAAATACTTATCACCTTATTCTTTATTTAATTATTTTACAACGAAAAATCTAAACTACTTTTTAAATAGCTTCCTCTTCCATCAATTTATTTGTATATTACTGATTTAATTCTTCAAGTAACTGATTGTTTCTTGCAATACTTCATCCTAAACTCTGGAAACTTTATAAACTACCTCTCTAGCATTTGGTAAATTTCCATCTGGAATACCTACAGCAATACCAAATGGTACAGAATACCCTTCTGGTATATCAAGTAGTTCTCTATATTTTTTATTTGTATCAAACTTCATCTTTATTGACTCTGATTCTTTTACATCTTCTTTATCCAATACACTCACAAGACCTTCAATATCCCCTTGTTCAACAGGTGTAAATAAACCTCTAACCATTCCTATTATACAACTTCCAAGCCCTAGTGCTTGTGCAGCTGTTGTTATATTCCCTGTAAGTATTCCTATATCATATGGAGCCCATGAACTACTTTCATCATAAGAAATAAATAAAACGGTTGGAGCACCATAAAATAACTTAAAGTTTTTATTTATCTCAACATTACTCACCTCATGAATCCTAGATAAAGTATCATCACTAATCTCTTTTAAAAGTTTCTGGTCTTGCACAACAGTTATGTGCCAAGGCTGTTTATTACATCCTGAAGGTGCTGCAAATGCACAGTGTAATAATGTGTTTACTTGCTCATCACTAATTTGTTCTGTCGTAAATTTTCGTATACTTCTACGACTTTGTATTAAATTTATTGTTTGGTTGTCTTGAAAATTATTATTCATATCTATTCCCCTTTTTATGTATTTCTTAGTACAAATACTAAATCTTCAGAAAATTAATCTTATAATTAAATTTCTTTACAATATTATTATAATTATTTTTAGCTTGTATGTGAAGACTTAAAAATATAAACACTTTTAATATATCTCAATTATATATATAAATGAAAATCTGGTATTCGTCATCTATAGAAACTGCTCTTTTCTATAGTTTAATCAATACCAGATTAATAAAACATGATATATTAATTTAAAGGACCCCATCCCTCTTTAGAATGAATCTCTGTTTTTACAGACTTAACACTATCTGTGTCAACATCCCATGACCTACCTGCAACAGAAATACCATTTTTACCTTTATACCATCTACCTTCATCATAATCGTAAACTAGGGAAGTATACCAATTACCTCCAGTCTTATTATTTGCAAATACAACTACAGTAGCATCAGATTTAGTAGGATTATATGCATATGGTTGTATATATAGTGTATCCTTACTTAATCCATATTTTGCCTTAAATTCATCTGGAATTGTAGGCCACCCATTTTTATATTTATTGTCTAATAAATATTTTCTAAAATCATCATTGCCCTTTGAAGCTCCTGGTATTATAGAAGGGTCTTGTGCAAATGATGCAATCAAATCTTTCATACTTTGATGCACATCCCTAGCCATTTCAACACCGTCTGGATGTTTTGTACAAGTAACATACACTTTTGCAATGCTTTCTATTCCAGTTATTCCATCATAACCATCATCAAACGTTGCTGAATATATTCCACCTGACTTACACTTTGGTTCTGTTTCAAAGTACTTACCATCTTTGTTTTCTAATACCTCTTTTATGACTTCATTCTTGTCTTTACTTGATTCCTCAGCCATTGCAATAACAATTTGAGTCTTTATATTTTCTCTATTAGAAAGACATGTAACTGCTTTACTTTTTTCTATATTTCTAAATAACGCTGGAACAGCTACTATAACTAAAATTCCTATTATAGATATAACTACCAACAATTCAATTAATGTAAAACCCTTTTTATTCATAATAATCATTCCCATTAAATAAAATTATAGTACTTATTTTTAAATACTACATATTAATAAATTGTCTACATAAATCCTTTCAACAGAACTACTAATATACTTACAGAACTACTAATATACTCAATATTCAATTTAATAATTAAATAACTTGTATGCTAAAACTCAATATCCTCTACCTCTATTTTGTCAATAGCATCCTGTACTAATTTTTCAATGTCAAGTGCTGTTTCAGATTTTTCTATTTTCTCTAATCTAGGTTTAGTGACGGGCTTTCTAGGAGAAAATACACTACAACAATCTTCTTCAGGCACTATAGATGTTTCAAAAGTCCCTATTTTTTTGGCTATATCAACTATATCTGATTTATCCATTGCTATAAGTGGTCTAAACACTGGTAAGTCTACAACGGCATTAGTACAAGTAAGTCCTTGTATAGTTTGAGATGCAACCTGCCCAATACTTTCACCTGTAATTAAAGCATCACAATGTCTTTTTTCAGAAAGTCTCTGTGCTATCCTCATCATAAATCTTCTTGAAAGAATAGTAGCTTCTTCTTCATTACAATTCTCGCCAATTGCTTTTTGTATTTCTAAGATATTAACTTTATGAAGCCTTACTCTACCACAGTATTTTGCCAGTATTTTAGCTAAATCCTTAACTTTTTCCTGTGACCTTTCACTTGTAAATGGATAACTATGAAAGTGAACTGCCTCTACTTCCATACCTCTTTTTGCAACCATCCATGTAGCTACTGGGCTATCTATACCTCCTGATAAAAGAGACATAGCTCTACCATTCGTTCCAAGTGGCAATCCACCATATCCAGGTATAGTATCACTATAGACCATAGTATGAAATTCTCTGTATTCGCACTTTATTTTAACTTCTGGATTTCTTACATCAACATTAATCCTATCTCCTACCTTTGATAATAAGTATCCACCTATATCCATACTCATTTCTTGAGAAGTCAATCCGAAAGACTTATCTCCTCTTCTTGACTCTACCTTAAAAGTTTTATATCCAGCCTCTATTTTTTCTTCTAACATTTTTAAAGCTATTTCTTTTAATGTATCATAATCTTTTTTAGCTCTTACTCCAGGGCACACACCCACTATCCCAAATACTTTTCTAACTTCTTCAATTACTTCTTCATAATCATAGTCTTCTAAATCAACATATATTCTTCCATACTCTTTATATACATTAAATCTTCCAATTGGTTTTAACATATTTCTTATATTTCTTATAAGCCTATTCTCAAATATATATCTATTCTTTCCTTTTACTCCAATTTCTCCATACTTTACTATTAATATATTATACACCATTTCACCTCTTAAACTAATTTATTATCACTATTTATACAGTATTCTTTATTTTCTTTTCATTATTGACCTTAAGTCACAAATTGATTCTTTCAAAACTTTCACAGCTTCTAACATTTCTTCTTCTGTATTCATATCAGATAAACTAAATCTTATTGTTCCATTTATTTCTTCATTTGTAAGACCTATAGCATTTAATACGTAACTACCTTTCTTTTTAGAAGAACATGCAGAGCCAGTTGATACATAAATACCTTTTTGCTCTAAGTAATGAAGTAAAACTTCTCCTTTTGTCCCTCTAAATGATACATTTAATATATGACATACTCCATCTTCTGGAGAATTGATTTTTATATCTTCTATATTATCAATTATTTCATTTTTTAATATATTTTTTAAGTTATCTACTTTCGAAATAACAGCATCTAAATCTTTGTTTAGTATTCTAACAGCTTCTCCAAGACCATATATTCCAGGTACATTTTCTGTTCCCGACCTAATTCCAATTTCCTGACCACCACCTGTTAACATAGGCTTAAGGCGATTATTTTCTTTTATATACATAAATCCAATTCCCTTTGGACCATGAAATTTATGTGCACTTACACTCATAAAATCTATATTGTATTTAGATGGTCTAAAGTTAATTTTTCCATATGATTGAATAGCATCAACATGGAAATAAATTTTTTCTTTTAAACCCTTCAAATACTTTCCAACTTCACCTATTGGCTGTATAGTTCCTATTTCATTGTTAACATGCATCATGCTTACTAAGCATGTAGTTGACTTTATCGCATTTTTTAAATCCTCTATATTTATTTTCCCATCTTTTCCGACCTCTAAATAAGTTACTTCAAAACCATCTTCTTCTAAATCTTTTAATGTATTTAAAACAGAAGGATGTTCTATGTTAGTAGATATTATGTGATTTTTTCTTTTTTTATTTAAACTAGTAATACCTCTTATTATAGTATTATTACACTCTGTACCACCTGATGTAAAATAAATCTCCTTTTCTTTCGCTCCTAGAGATTTAGCTATATCTTGTCTTACTTCTTTTATAGCTTTTTCAACTTCTACACCTTTTCTATGGACAGAAGAAGGATTTCCATATTCCGTATTAAGTGCATAAACCATTTTATCTATAACTTCTTGATAAGGTTTTGTAGTTGCGCTATTGTCTAAGTATATTTCCAACTTAATTACACCTACCTTTATTTAAAATCTTCAACTCTAACTATTATACCACTAATTATAGTATTTTTTTTGTTAATCTTTATTAAAAAGACAATCTTAAATTATAAAATATTATTTCATGAAAAGCTAGTTTTTTCACTTTATTACAAATTTTTATAGTAAAATATAATATACTTATACTATACCCTACAAAAATATATTATAAAATACAATATATGATAAAATAATATATTATATAAAATAAATATATTATATTATACATATACTTATTTTTACTATAAAAGTTAAATTTATAAGCTTACTTGTTATAAAAATAACTTTTATAATTTATTTCAAAAAAAATATTGATTTTTGTGTCGCATTTTGTTATAATAAATTAAGGTTATCCCCCTGGTAACCCTAGTTAGTTAATATATCTATTCCCAATACCCTTTCATAAGGATATATTTTATATTTATTAAAAATCGGATTAGTAACGGAAATTAATTCGGTGGAAAAAAAGAGCTTACCCCGAGCTCTTTTTTTTTCTGCAAAAAATCGTAAAAATAAAGTTAATATTAATATAACTTTAATTTTAAAATTAATATTAACCATCACTAAAAAAGGATGTATTGAATTTCTAATATCAATAACATCCTTTTTATATATTATAGCACTTTTGCTAAAAATGCTTTTGTTCTTTCATGTTTTGGATTTCCGAAAACTTCTTCTGGAGTATTATCTTCAAGTATACTTCCTCCATCTATAAAAATAACTCTATCTGCAACTTCCTTAGCAAATCCCATCTCATGAGTTACAATTGCCATTGTCATACCTTCTTTAGCAAGTTCTTTTATAACATCCAAAACTTCGTTTACCATTTCTGGGTCAAGAGCAGATGTTGGCTCATCAAACAACATCATATCTGGTTCCATAGCAAGTGCTCTAGCTATTGCTATTCTTTGCTTTTGTCCTCCAGATAATTGTGATGGATATGAATCTTTTTTATCTAAAAGACCAACTCTACTCAACAAAATTTCTGCTTTTTTTTCTGCTTCTTCCTTAGTCATCTTTTTTAATTTAATTGGTGCTAATGTTATATTATCTAAAATAGTCTTATGTGGGAATAAATTAAAGTTCTGAAACACCATACCTATATTTTGTCTAACCTCATCAATATTAGTTTTTTTATCGACCAAATTTTTTCCTTCAAATATTATTTCTCCACCTGTAGGTATTTCTAGTAAATTCATACATCTAAGAAGTGTACTTTTACCAGAACCACTTGGACCTACTATAACCATTATTTCGCCTTTAGCGATTTCTAAGTCTATATTTTTTAATACATTTAAATCTCCAAAAGATTTACTTAAATTTTTTATTGTAATCATATTATCACTTTCCTTTTTACTATTCTATGTTTTCCCTAAATGCTAAACATGCTCTCATCTAGTTAGACACAGATAGTTTCTTTTCTAATAATCCAACTAATCTTGATAGAGTAAATGTTATAACAAAGTAAATTGCTGCTGCTACTATTAATGGCTCTAATGCTCTAAATGCTGCATTTTTTACTATATCAGCAGTACGCATTATCTCAACAACTCCTATTACAGATATTATTGAAGATTCTTTTACAAGTGTAATAAACTCATTTGCTAATGAAGGTAATATATTTTTTATAGCTTGAGGTATTATTATATATCTCATAGTTGACCAATAATTTAATCCTAATGATCTACTTGCTTCCATTTGTCCATTATCAACTGATTGTATACCTGATCTAAGTATCTCTGCCACGTATGCACCAGAGTTTACTGATAATGCAAATGCACTAGCTATAAATTCACTTGGTATACCAAACAACATAGGGAATCTTATTCCTAATTGAGGTAAACCAAACCATACTATATATATCTGTACTAATAATGGTGTCCCTCTTAAAACCTCAATATAGATTGATGATATTGCTCTTAATACTTTGCTCTTTGATATTTTTGCCATACAGATAATTATACCTATTATAAATCCAAAGCATAATGCCACAAGAGAAATTGATACTGTCACACCTGTTCCTTCCAAAAAAGAAGTCCCAAATCTACTTAAAAAACTAAAATCTAAACTCATAATTTCATCTCCCACATAACTTTCTTACTAATTTGAAGCAGCTTCAGTAGATGCTTCATTTAAAAATTCTTCTATCTTCTTGCCATCTTGTAATTCTTTTATCTTTTTGTTTAATAATTCTATAAAATCTTTGTTATTGTCAGATTTTTTGATTGCTGCTGCCATACCTTCTGTTACATCTTTCCCAACTTCAGTATTTGCCATTTTTATTCCATCATATTTTTTAACATTTATTAAAGAAACTGCTTCATTAGTAACAACTGCATCTATGTTTCCATTTTTTAATTCTGTAATTAAATCAGGTATTGCTTTCAAAGATTTTGTAGTTGTCATTTTTAAAGTGTTAACTACATATTCTTCTTGGATACTTCCTGCTTGAACTCCAACTCTAAGTTTCTTTAAATCATCTTCAGTTTTTACTTTGTCTATATCTGCATCTTTAACTATAACTGCATTTCTACTTAAATAATATAATTCTGAAAAATCAACACTCTTTTCTCTCTCTGGTGTTGGAGACATACCTGCAAGAACAATATCAACTTGGTCTGCATTTAAAGCACCTATTAATCCATCAAATGACATATCCTTAATTTCAACCTTTACACCAAGCTCTTTTGCAAATTCTTCAGCCAACATTATATCGAATCCTTTTATTGAATCTTTTCCATCTACTACCTTATGAAATTCAAATGGAGGAAATTCTGCACTAGTACCAACAACTAATTTTCCATTGTCTTTTATTTGTTCTAACTTTGTTTTTTCTCCTCCACCACTACATCCTACTAGCGATAATGTCAATCCTAATACTAATCCTAAACTTAATAATTTTTTAAATACTTTCATTTTAACTACCCCTCTCTTTTAATTATAATTTCCCTCAGATTTTAATACTTAAATGTTTCGAGTTACAAAAAAAGTCTCTCAGTCTTTAATGACTAAGAGACGACTTTACCGCGTTACCACTCTTATTGATAAATACTTATATTACTTTCAAAATTTGTGACTGTTAGCTTTTAAGCTGTATGGATATTTTTATTTTAAAATCAAAAAAGTCCCTTAGCTTTACAGCTAAGAGACGAATTATATCCGCGTTACCACTCTTTTTGATAAGTAAGTACTTATCCTCTCAATCCCTTAAGGCGGGTAAACCAATTATCATACTAAAGTTTCTGATAATCTCCTCCAGAGCTCTCTTCACATAGACTTCATTGCTAGGCTTACACCAACCCCTAACTCGCTGTAAATCCATATATGCTACTTTCTCTATCATTGGATTTGTTTCCTTAAATTGTTAATACAATTGTACTTCCTTATAATATTTTTGTCAATAAGTTTTTTATTTTTTTAATAATTTTTACTTGTAAATTATCTAAATACTACTGTTTATATTTATTGATATTATTTGTGTAATTATAAATAGTATATTTCATATTTTTAGCTATTTCTTAAATAATACTAAATAATATCTTTCACATTGTTGCTTTTCTTTAATAATACTAAATAATATTTTCCACATTGTTGCTTTTTCTAAACAACTATAAATAATATATTAAACCCTTATTTCTTTTTCTAATAAGTTAAATAATACACTTTACACATATCTATTTGTCTTGCACATAATAAATAATACATTATATTTCTATCTAAATTTAGATTCTAAATTAAATAGTATAAATTATATTCTTCAATAAACAAGTTTTCAAATCCAGGATTCGCTCTCTATCTTTAAACTTTATTGTAAACATAATTCCATCTTTTTTAATTATTTCTCCTTCATGAAATTTTTTATGGTATACCTTATCTCCTACACCAATACTGTCAATTTCTTTTTTCGTTGGAGATTTTATATCATTAATAAATAATGATTTATCAACTTTCTTACCATACTTATTTAAAGTAGAGCTTATACATAACTTTTCTTCAGCTCTTGTAATAGCAACATACATAAGTCTTCTTTCTTCTTCTAATTGTTCTTCTTTTTTCTCTTCCTTACAAATATCATATGATTTTTCATGAGGTATTGTTCCTTCATTTACACCTATAATATAAACATTTCTAAATTCTAATCCTTTTGCACTATGCATAGTTGTAAATATGACACCCTCAGTCTGCTTATTCTTGTTATTTTCCGTTAACTCAGTCTTTACTCTATCAATATGCTCTAAAAACTCTGTAACAGTATTAAAATTAGTTGCTGAACTCTCAAGTTCATTTAATATCTCTACAAGTCCATTAGTCTTTATCTTTCTGTTGCTACAATAATCTAAAACATATCTATCATAATCAAGACTAGTTCTAATATAAGATATTGCATTTTTAGGATTTAAAGTATTTAAATAACTTAAATCTATTTCCAAATCATTTATTGTTTTAACTTGTTTAGGATGAAGATTACACTTATTTATTAATGCTGTTATAAAGTCATTTTCATCCTTAACCATATTTATACTGTCTTTGGATATATATCTAAAAGGCTTGTTTATAATTCTCAACCAATCTTTATTTGATTTTGGATTAATACCTATTCTTAAATAGGCTAGTATGTCTTGACTTGCCCAATGGTCATATATTGTAATTACTGAGTCTTTTACTACAAATGGAATCCTCATATCCATAAATACATCTACTAATGCTCTTGACTGTATATTAGTTCTATAAATTACTGCAAAATCTGAATACTCTACATAATCTTTTTGTATTTCGTCAATTATTTCCCTGGCAATATATAAGGCTTCTTCCTCTGAATCATGCGGAGAAATATAGGTAACACTTCCTCCATCCCCCTGACTACACTTAATGATTTTTTCATATCTATTTTTATTTTTGTCGATAAGTCTATTTGCAGTATGCACTATCTCACTTTTAGACCTGTAATTTATATCTAATATTATTTTTTTAGTATTATTAAAGTATTGTTCAAATTCAAGCAAAAAATCTGGTCTAGCACCTCTAAATCCATATATACTTTGGTCTTCATCTCCAACTGCAAATATATTGTTTAATGGGCTACAAATTAACTTTAAAACTTCAAACTGTACTTTATTTATATCTTGAAATTCATCTATCAATATATATTTATACACATTTCTAACCATTTCTAGTGCAGACTTATTGTTCAAAAGTAAATAATAAGTTCTTATAAGCATATCATCAAAATCTATTTTATTAACTTTAGATTTTTGTTCTTCGTATAAGTTGTATACTTTTAAAAACTCATCTTTTGTTAATACTTCTGAATTAAATTCATTTTTATCCATAAGTTCATTTTTTACATAGGAAATTTCATTTATAACTTGTCCTATATTCTCATCATCATCAGCATTCTCTATATTTAAACTTTTTAGGATTGCCTTGATTGTCATTCGCTTTGACTTTTCATCAAATATACTGTCTAAGTTGTATCTTTCAAAGTATCTTAGAATTTTAAAAAATACAGAGTGAAAAGTACCATAGGTTACCTTATTAAGTCTTATATCATCACTTAAATTCAAAGCTCTATTTTTCATTTCTATTGAAGATGCCTTGGTAAAACTTATTGCCAAGATTCTTGTTGGTGCTATGTTTTTGTTTACAACCATATTGGCTATTCTATATGTAATTACTCTGGTCTTACCTGAACCAGGCCCTGCAAGTATCATGCAAGGCCCATCTATATGCTCAACTGCTTCTAATTGATTTTCATTTAACTTTCTTATATCTATATTTGTTGTGATTATTAGCTCCACCACCTTGATTTATAATTATATTATTTTCTTTTTAATTATAAACTAAAAGTTCATAAAAATAAATTTAATTTTTCCTCTATTAAACCACATCATTCCTATTTTCATGACATATCTTGAGTTCTTTTTTAATTTTGTCGCTTATATCTTCAGGTATAAATGATGGTTTACTAATATAGTAGCCTTGCATATAATCTACTCCAAGATTAATTAGTGTTTCCATTTCACCTTTTGTTTCTACACCTTCTGCTATCACTTTAATATTTCTTTCGTTAGAATATGAGATAAGATTTTTTAATATTTTCTGTCTGTTTTCATCTTTATCAATACCTCTTACAATAGACATATCAATCTTTACATAGTCTGGCATTATATATAATAGTACAGCATCTCCGTTGTAACCTGTCCCAAAGTCATCTAAAGCAATTTCTATATTCCAATGGTCTATATATGCTTTCTTTTTCTCAATAAAATCTTCATTAATCTTATCATTCTCTGTTATTTCTAGTACTACTCTATTTAAATATTCACCATATAAATCTTCAATTTCCTCAAAATCTACTTTTGACAAATTATTATTAGGAATAGAATTTAAGAACAGTTTGCAATCGCCAAATTTTTCTTTGTATTTTTTAAATGATTTAAGTGCTTTAAACCATGTAATACGCTCAATTTGATATAATTTAGACTGTGAACGAGCTAATCTAATGACATCTATTGGTGAACTAAAAGTTTTTATTTTAGGTCTCATAAGTGCTTCATATGCAAAAACTTTACCTTTACAATCTACAATAGGCTGAAATGCATACTCAACTAATTGACCATCAATTAACTTGTTTAATTCTTCTCTATTACTCAATAAGAATGAATCCTTATTATATATATTAATATCAAATTCACTAACTTCACCCTTGATTGTATTTTTAATTTGATACATAGCAAAATCTGCGTATCTCATTAATTCATCATAGTTGGTTGAATCATCAGGGTACCAGGAAATTCCTGCTGATGCCCTTATTTTAAATTCTGTTCCATCATGAAGTTTTAATAAGGTATTATTCATCTGTTTCTTAACAGAATTAATAATATCTCTTATACTATCTTTACTTTCATATCCATATATAAATACATAAAACTCATCACCTGAAAGTCTAGATACTATACCATTCCATGATATAAACTTCTTAAGTATGTCTGCAGCACACCTAATATATTCATCACCAGCATCATGTCCATATGTATCATTAATATATTTTAGATTATCTAAATCCCACATAATAAATGCTGCTATCTTAAGTTCATCTTTATTCTTAAATTTTTCTTGTATCTGTGAATGAAAAGCTCTCCTATTTAAAAGATTCGTTAAAATATCAAAATCTCTTTCATATTCTATCTTCCTTTTCTCAATAAATTCTTTTGTTACATCAACAACAACACCAAGAACCTTTAGCTCATCTTCAAAGATATTCATTCTTATCCACTTAAGTTTTTTATCTTTAGATTCAAACTTATATATATATGTATTTTCTGTTTCATAACTTTCTTGCAAATATTTATCTAGTCCCCTTAATTTTTTCAGGAACTTATTTTTTTCCATATATCCATATTCTTCAAATTTGATTTCAGTAGTAAACACGCTAAAAAATTCTTTTGTACAAAAAACATTCTCTGCGTTTTTGTATAACTCAAAAGCTCCAATTGGCATATCTACCATTTCAATAATCTGTGATAATTTTGACGAAGAATCTGCAACATTTGCACTGAGCAACTCTATAGCTGAAGATAATTCATCTATTTCAGATATATTTATCTTATCAAGATTTACTGGTTTTGATGGATTACTGTTTCTAACTTTGTTGGCTAAAAGAACAATTGGTTTTGTAAATAATCTTGATGCAATATAAATACCTATTAGACCTATTAATAAAGAAATTGCTATAGATATTATAACTAATTTCTCTACCCTTTTTGAAAATGACAAAAGACTTTTTTCTTCAATAATACCCAAAAGAGCCCAACGTTCATTTTCAAATGGAGTATTGGAGTTATATAAATCTAAGTATTGTACACTAGCATAAATGTTGCCATTACCACATTCATTATCTTTATTTTTAATCTTATATATATTTTTATACGATTCCTTCTGCTCTAAATTAGAATGTAAACCATCCCAAAATTTTTCTTTTAATGAGTATCCATTTGAAATTACATTTTCAAAGGCCATATCATTATTTCTATCTACACCTAAAATATAATTACCCTTTTTATTCCCATTTATCTCTGAGTATGGAAGTAATTCTCTTAAATAATTTACACTTAAATCTATTCCAAGTACTCCATATACAGTTCCATCTTCATAAATAAGGGGAACTGTATATGTCATAAGCCTATCACCTGCATTTGTCAATAAAAACTTACTTCCCCAGTATCCTAAATTAGAACTTGATACATTTGGATTATCAATTGCAGCTCTAAATGGTTTATAAAAAAAATCATCTCCATCTTGCTCATTTTCACTTTTAAATGAAAACTTAGGTTCCCAATAACTGTCCATAGATATTCCAAAACTTCTTGCTATATCTGATGAACCTCTCTCAATTAACAAATCAGAATTATCATTTGGATTAAACTTAGGGTCTAAATCCCTTATATACAATCCTGTCCTACTTATTTCACCTTTACTATCTATTGACTTATCGTTAATATTTTTGTCACTTAGGATTATAAAAGCTCCTGTAACAGAATTTTTTCTCAAAAGATATATTAAATCATTTGATATGCTTTTTATAATATCTTTGTTAATTTCTTCATTGTTGCCTACATCCTCAATTAAGGCATTTTTTTCATTTAATACTTTTTTTACAGAGGAATTAATTGTAGCTTCCGTTTCACTTGTATTTGACCATCTTTGTAACATTTCATTTTGTATATAATTTTTACGATTAATTACTCTTTCATTTAAGATGTCAAACGAATTATCATTTAATTTCTTAATAGTTCCTCCCCATAAAATTGTGGCACAAAATAAACTTGTTTGAATTAGCATAACAATAATTAGGGGAAATATCATCTTTTTCATTATTGAATTGTTTTTTCTTAGATTGTTTTCCATACCCATTCCACCTATACCTTTGTGCTCGTCAACACACTAACTGCCAATTCATCTATTTTTTTATAGCATTTTCAAGCTCAGCCTTAAAATTTTCAAACCAAGTTTTAAAATTTTTATCATTATTAAATTGTGCTACTGCATCCTTCTTAGAAGTTCCACTTTTTACTAATTCATTTATTTTATTTGAATCTTCTTTAGCTTTATCAAGCATTGAATATTCAAGTATTTGTCTAGCTTTAGTTCCACCATCAAATGCTTTATTAGTATATAAATTACAACTGTTAATCTGTTCAATAGATGAGGCTATTGAACCTTCAACTTTATCAGATAAACTCAAATTATCTTTCTTCATAACTTCTTTTATAACATCCAAATCATTCGTTTTTTTCTTTACTGGTAAGTATCCAGAAGCAATAGAGAATTTTATATTAGGTTCTTTATCTGTAAACCATTTTAAAAATTCTACTGATGCATATTCTTCTTCTTTAGTAGATTTTGTTACAGCCATTCCTGCACCTTGTTGTACAGCATATTTTCCTTCTCCTTTAAAACGTGGTGCTTGAAAAACAGATGTTTCAATATTATAACTCTCATTATCATTTAGCATTACTCTATCTGGAAAGTATGCTGCTCCTGAACTAGAACCTACAAGAGCTAATATATCACCTGTTTTTGCATCATCAGAACGAAACTTACCATAAGAAGCAAAATATCCATTTATATATGGTACATAGAAATTATCCCATAGTTTTTTCATAACTTTTTCATCAATATTTAGTGTAACTTTACCATCTTTAACAGAAAAAATTTCTACTCCTAGTTGTTTACTTCCTATAATAATATAATTTGCTAAAGCATCTCTTCCAAAAAATGCTTTACCATCATTAGGCTCTTTCGTTAAACTATCTGTCCATTCATAATATTTTTTTGATGTCTCTACTAATCCTTCAATTGTTTTTATATCATTTATATTTGAATTTGTAGCTTTTGCAAATTTATCCCAATCAGTTTTATTTAACATCAAAATTTCAGTTGATTTTGCAATTGGGAAAAGTTTAAACTCATCCTTAGAATTTATTCTGCCTTCTTCTACATATTCGTCTATGTATTCATTTAATTCTTCTTTACTTATGTACTTATCCATATCTACTAGTAACCCTAATTTATCCATTTCATATGCAGTATCTGAGTATGCTGCAAATATATTTGGTACATCTTCAGAACCAACTTTTTTATTTGCAGAATCTAAAACTTTCTCTGATAAATCAACTACATTACCTTGACTGAATGCTTCAACAATAATTCCTTTTTCAGCACCTACAGTGTCATTAAATTCCTTAACAAGCTTATCAAAAGCCATTTTCTGCTGTCCATTATAATAATGCCAAATTTGTATTGATGTCGGATTTTCTGGGTCTAACTTATAATTATCTTCCTTCTTTAAACTACATCCTGTAAGTAATAAAACAATCATTGATGTGATAATTAATTTTGCAAACTTACACCTATTCATAAAATCTACTCCTTCAAATTATAAAATTTATAATAGCATTAAAACTGTAACTTCACTATTTATATTAATTATAGAACGTTTATTGATATATTTAAACAGGATTTACAACATATTTAAAAGCAATTAAGAAACATACTATTACAAATATAGAAAATAAAGCTTTTACATAATTTTTATTTCTAAATGCACCAAATGACACCAATCCTTGTTGAATAGCTACTGTAATTACTAAAAGTATCATTATTATATTAAGTTGAACCAGTTTAAATAAGTAAAGCAATGAAAACACTACTAGAAGTACACATAATACAATACTAGATTTATTAATAATATCATCAATCTTATCTACCTTCTTAGATTGCTTATTAATTTTATTTAATTTTTCTTTATTTAAATTCTCAACTTTTTTATTATACCTTTCTCTTGTTTTATCTTTATATTTAGTATTTTTATTTTTATTTCCCATTTATTTTCCATCCTCTATAAATTTTTTAATTGAGCTTATACATTATTTAAATATTATATATTTAAGATACCATATATTCCTACAAAAAGGTAACTTACTATGTATCTATTTTTGATTTTCGCATAAAAAAGCCATCTCCTTTAGAATTAATTCTGTATTGAGACAGCTAATTTAACTATTTATCCTTTGAAACATTTTCTACATTATCATATTTACTATCAACTAAAACTATATCAACTCTTCTATTTTTTGACCTACCTTCTTCAGATGAATTTTCTGCTATTGGTCTAAACTCACCATATCCTACAGCAGATAATTTATCTGGTGCTATACCTGCATTGTCAATAAGAAGTTGAACAACATTGGTTGCTCTCATAACTGATAAATCCCAATTTGACTTAAACTCTGAATTTTTTATAGACATATTGTCTGTATGGCCTTCTACTCTCATGTAACTATTCATTTCATTTAACATCTTACCTATTTGAATAATCTTATCTCTAGAATTATCCTTCACAATAGCTTTCCCTGTATCAAATAGTATTGTATCTTTAAGGCTTATTACTAATCCTCTATCTTGAACTCTTAATGATACTGAATTAGCCATACCATTTTCGTTTAAATACTTCTGAATTTCTTCACCAATTTTTTTAAACTTAGCATTTTGTAAAGTATCTAAATCATTACTTCCTGGTTCAACTACTGGTTCTATCTTGCTATTACCACCTTCAATAACTCCAGAAGAACCACCAAAAGCAGAATTTAGAGATTGAGATAATTGTTTATATTTCTCCGCATCAACATTACTCATAGAATACATTATTACAAAGAAAATCATAAGTAATGTTATGAGGTCTGAATAAGTTAAAAGCCATCGCTCATTGTTTTCTTCTTTTTCATCTTCATCATACAACATAAACATTCCATCCTTTTATATTATTCAGCTCTACCACCAATTTCTTCAAGTTCAATTAGTTCTTTTGAATTTAAAAATATTTTTAATTTTTCTGTCATTAAATTAGAATTATCACCCTCAAGTATGGATAATATTGCTTCTATCACCAAAAGTCTTTCACTTACTTCTTGTTGATTTATAGCCTTAAGTTTTGATGCTATTGGTAACCATATTAAATTGGCAGAACCAACACCATACAAAGTAGCCAAAAATGCAACAGAAATTTGAGGTCCTAATGCATCTGGATTACTTGAAAGATTACCTAAAATATGTACTAATCCCATAACTGTACCTATTATCCCCAGTGTAGGTGCATATCCACCTGCTGAATCAAAAATTGCTATTCCTTCTTTATGTCGTTTTGATGTTATCTGTATCTGTGATTCCAATATATTTCTTATAGTAACTGCATCCACTCCATCTACCATAAGTTCAAGCCCTTTTCTAATAAAAGGGTCTAATTCATCATTCTCACTTATTTCTTTGTCAATACTAAGAAGCCCCTCTTTCCTAGCCTTTGTTGCAATTTCTTTGAAATAGATTATATTTTCTATGTTATTAGGCTTTTTATTTTTAAAAGCTAATAACATTATCTTTATAGACTTTTTAAACACAGGGAATGGAGTCGAAGCTCCAACAGCTCCTATAGTTCCACCAAACACAACAAGTGCTGATGAAAATACAAATAATGCTCCAACATGTCCCCCATCAATAACAAAAGCAACTACCAAAGATGCTATCCCCACTATGAAAAAAATTAAAGTTGTCATCTATTCCCTCCTTTCTTTAGTTATACATATCTAATCATTTATGACATTATAAAAAGACTATCTTTAATAAAAATAGCCTTTAATAATTGGCGGAGAAGGAGGGATTCGAACCCTCGCACCGGTTACCCAGCCTAATCCCTTAGCAGGGGATCCTCTTGAGCCACTTGAGTACTTCTCCATATCTCTATACTAGTAAATTATATAATAAAATCATATTTTAGTCAATTGTTTTATAAAATTTGAGTTATTTTGAATTATTAAACATCTATTTTTACTTTTTTGCTTAAATGTAAGTTTTAAATATGGTAAAATTATCTTGCATAACACTTATAATATTATTTGATAAATATACATACATTAACAAATATACCTAAACTCTGACTTAATAGATATAATAACAGGTGTTGGTGGTAAAGCTCTTGGAGCATTTCCAGGTTCTGCATACCTTTGTGCTAAAGAGAGTATTTTACAAAATATTAAAGAAAATCAATGTAAGAATGTGTATCTTAATCTTTATAAACACTATAAAGTTGCTAAATCATCTTCTCAAACACCAAATACACCTAATGTTACTTTAATATTTGCCCTTAATGAAGCTTTAACTGAGTTTTTGGAAGATGACAGTAAAATAGAAAGATACAAAGAATGTTCTGCTATTTTAAGGAATGGTATGGAAGAATTGGGTCTAACATTTTTACTTCCAGATAAGTATATGTCTAATACAGTAACATCTGTATTTCTACCTAAAGAAATCAATGTAAATGAGTTTATATTAGGGCTAGAAAGGGAAAGTGGCTATGTTGTCTATCCAGGAAAAGGCAAATTCCTAGATGCTAACATATTCCAAGTAGCAAATATGGGAGAAATATATCCAGAAGATTGTTATAAATTCTTAGATATCTTAAAATCAAAATTGGAGATAAAAAAAGTTATATAACAGTTTGTTTGTAAAATCCTACAATATATCAGTATAAATTAAATAGACTGATTTTTTTAAATTTTCCTATAATAAATTATATTTTATATTTTTGTATAAGGGTGAACTATAATATGTAAAGTTCACCCCTATTTCAAATCTTTTTCCTTCAATATAATCTTTTTCTTTTAATTTATTTTATATTTTTGACATAATTATTCTTACATTTAATTGTTTTTTATTTTTGACGCAATCGTTTTTTATTCAGTCATTTTATATTCTTGATACAATCATTCTTACACTTAATTATTTTTTATTTTTGACACAATCGTTTTTTGTTGAATCATTTTATATTCTTGATACAATCATTCTTACACTTAATTATTTTTTGTTTTTGACACAATCGTTTTTTATTCAGTCATTTAATATTTTCAACACAATCATTCTTACATTCTATTATTGTTTGTTTTTGATACAACTGTTTTTATTCAGTCATTTAATATTCTTGACACAATTATTCTTACATTCTATTATTGTTTATTTTTGACGCAATCGTTTTTTATTCAGTCATTTAATACTTTCGACACAATCATTTTTACATTCTATTATTGTTTGTTTTGATACAACTGTTTTTATTCAGTCATTTTATATTTTCGACATAATTATTCTTACATTCTATTATTGTTTATTTTTGACGCAATCGTTTTTTATTCAGTCATTTTATATTTTCGACACAATCATTCTTACATTCTATTATTGTTTGTTTTTGATACAACTGTTTTTATTCAGTCATTTAATATTCTCAACACAATTACCTTTTCATTCAATCAAAGTAATCTTTAAGCATTATTTTTCAAGCTCATCAAAGTAATTATATACGATAACCTCACCTGTCTCTTTATCTGTAGTCTTTATAATGCCCTTAGCTCCATTTACCTCTTCTTTTGTAAATTCATCATCTAGCACAACTTTGAATTTATCTTCCTTTCCATAACCTTGTTGAAATTCATCTCTCAAAATTGCATTTTTTTCTGCTTTTGGCTTCAACTCAAATTCAATTCCAGATTTCATTTCATCAAAATAATTTAATACTACAACCTCATTATTCATTTTATTAGTTGTCTTTATAATCCCTTTAGCTCCATTTACTTCTTCTTTTGTAAATTCATCATCCAATGTTATATTAAATTTGTCTTCTTTTCCATATTCCTCTTGAAAATCCCTCTTCATTTCATTGTATTTAGTTTCAAACTCTTTACTCTTGTTTAATTCCATAGCTGATACATTTGTCAATGATGCTCCAATTGCCATTACTGTTAATGCCATTACTATACCACTTTTAAATTTTTTTACTTTCATATCTTACCTCCTAAATTAAATGTTCTCAATGAAATTATATAAAGAAAATCCTAAGTTTTACAGTTTCATTCTTGTAACTAAAATTACTATTATGTAACCAAACTTTTTGCTTCAACTATTCCTTAAAAGTTGCTTTTTTGAGGAATAGTTGAAGTTAAATAATTAGATTTTATCTATATTTATAGATTTAAAATCAAATTTATCCATATAAATAAATACTTATTTTTGCAAAATAAAAATTTTTAATTACTCCAATCCTTCTTATTTACTTAAAATCCTATGATAAGAAATTTAAAAGTCTTTACCTTCTTTAACAATAATTTATTTACTTTTAACATACAAAATATAGAGAGTATATCAAAATCATTTTACTGAATATTCTAAAAATAAGTACCCCCTATTAGTATATATATTTACATATTAAAAAAAAGTTTTAAATAAAGTTATATTTTTTACAACAGTTTTGTAATTAAAAACATATTGAAGGTAAATTTAAAGGTACTATATACTATAAATATGTCGACACAATAAATTTAAAAAGGAGAACTAAATATGAAAAAAAGATTAATAATAATGATATTGTCTGTTGTCTTAGTACTATCAAGTATACTTACGATATTTGCATATTCAAATATTAAATATAATAATAATAATAAATTGATATATTCTAATATGATAGATAAAAAAACTCAAAATAGTGTAAAGGAAATCCTAAAAGAAAATAAAATTAATGAAAAAGACATAGATACATTTATTAAAGCAGTCAACAATTATAATAAATTGCAAGTTAAAATACTTCAAAATAATATAAATATATCTAAATCTGGATATTCTTCAATCAATGCAAAACAAGTTCCATATAACCTAGAAAAATTGCAAGATAATTGGGTGAAAAAATTCCCTGATTATATGGATGTAAATTGTAGAATAACTGCTTTTAGACTTTTTAAAGATTTTATAAATTCAAATAAGAAATTTACTGGAGACTCTATTGACTTGAATGTCGACTTGGACACTATAATGAATAATAAAGATGCTAAATTTAGCACCAAAGATGTAGAAAAATTTATCAACTTCTTTTCTGCAATACCAGCTAAAGATACAGATGATACAATCAAAATTTCAGAACAAATAAAAAATGAATGGAAAAAAAGAAAAATATCTTTTAAAAATAATAAAAATATATCTATTATAAATGGATTTCTTCGTTATCCAGAAACTAAAAACGTATTTATAGGTCATACAGGCATATGCATTAAAACTAAAAATGGCATTCTATTTTTAGAAAAATATGGTGTTACATCACCTTATCAAGTTACTAAATTTAAAAATAAAGAAGATGTAAAAAATTATATGTTTAATAGATTGAAGATGTCAGAAGGTGAAATTGAATTACCTGACCCTATAATAATGGAAAACGATAAACTTATGAAATAATAACTTTAAACGCAAAATAGTATTTATAATTACTAAGTCAATATAATAGAGAAGGTCTATAGATTTGTGTAAATACAAGCTTATCTACAATCTTATATAAGAATGTTTATATAAATAAGATAGATTAATCCTAAGTCCTATTATTCTATTGAATTTTATTATTATTTTATTTAGATTCTATTGTTATTTTACTTAGAACTTATTATTATTTTATTTAAGTTCTATTACTATTTTCAATCATATAAATTTACAAAAGACTGTACATAAATTTATTTTATACAAACTTATCTACAGTCTTTTGTGTGAATATATCTAAATAATATCGTATTTATTTATTTCCTCTGCACAGTGAGAATCAGAACCTAAAACTAATGGAATATCGTATTTTTTTACCAACTCTAATAAGTATCCATCTATATAAGGCTCTTTGCAGTACTCTTTTCTATTTCCAGAAACATTATAATCAAGTTCATAACCTTTTTCTTTAATTAACTTTATTAACTCTTCAAGAATTGTATTTCCTTTATAATCGTATGGAAATACCTGATTAAACTTTCTAACTAAATTTAAATGACCTATTCTTTTTGGTTTATGTATACCTAAATCTGAATTTACAGCTTTTATCAATGTTTCATAATACTTATTATAAACAGCTTCAATACTTCCTAATTTGTCGATTAAATTTTGAAACTCCTCTACACTGTAATCTACACAATAATAATCATCATCAATCTTAATTATATGTACTGATAAAAGAGAATCCTCTAATTCCTTTCCATATTTATTTAAATTCTCCTTTATCCCTTCTTCGTATCCTTCTATAAAATCCACTTCCGACCCAACATTTATCTTGATTTTACCCTCATACTTTTCTTTCAACTTCTTGACATCATTAAAATACTTTGGTAAATCTTCAATACTCATACAACTATCATTTTCAGGAGCAGGGTCTCTAAATCCATTTGCATACGGAAAATGTTCTGTAAATGTCATTTCTGTTATTCCAACATCCATTGCTCTTTGTACATATTTTTCAAAATCATCCTTACTTCCATGAGGACAATAAGGTGAATGTATATGACCATCTTTCATAAATAATTCACTCCTTTTTTAAAGAAAAAATCTAATATAAATGCATAAATCTTTTAACTTCAAAATAATATTTTTAATCATGCTAATTTTTATTATATCTAATATTAGAGTAATTTTAAACTGCCTTTTAAGTATCTTATCATTAGTACTATTTTCAACTTAACATTAATATTATTTTTTAACTTAACATTAATATTATTTTTTAACTTAACATTAATACTATCTTTAAATAGTAATACTCAATATATAATTACTTAACATAAAATAACTCAAATTGCTTGATGAGGCTTTTGCAGTATTTAAAGAATATATAATTATTTAACATTAAATAATCCAATCTTGTAATAAAATTTACTCATTAAAGTATATTACAGAAAATACCTCAAAATAAACTTTTTAGTTCATGAGATACTCTTTTTTACATGAAATTAGATATATTTTTATCATTTCAACAATGAAAGGGAGGCTTATATCCATCTTTAGACAACCCCTTAGATAAAATTTTTAATAATTAAACATCACAAAATATAAAAATCGCTTATATCAAACGTATAAGCGATTAATTATATTTACATATGTTTTTTAGCCTCTAACAACATTTTATTAGCTTCTTCCATATACTCTATAGCCTTTTCAATACTCTTTGCTGTTTCTTCTTTTCCAATAGCTCTAGCCTTTTCAACCCACTCTCTAAATCCTTCTTCATGAGTTTCATTGTGATTTATCCAATGTACTAAAAGTATTTTTAAAGTTTTTTCATCCTTAGACTCTGATGATTCCTCATGACTATGTTCGTGGTCGTGGTCGTGAGCATGGTCATGTGGATGTTCATGACATATATCTCCATGAGTATGTTCGTGGCAGTGGTCATGGTCATGATGTCCATGATGATATCTTACAATCTCTTTATCAAAAATCATTAGTTATTCCCCCTGTTATTTTATATTAAACTCTTTTTTTATAAGGTTTACAGAATCTTTTACAAGTAGTGCTAATGGTTTACCTTCTAATCCAACTAACTCCACATTTTCTGGCATAATAGGTAAAAGTATCTTAAGTGCCTCACTGTCTGCAATAGCTTCACTTATATTACAAGTAACTTCTCCCATCATAGAATTAGGTATTATTACAGAAATAGGTGCAACTATTATATTTGCTTTTTTAGCTGATACTACTATAGCATTTTCCCCTGTAGCTCCTTTATTAGCATGAGCTTTCATCATAGAACTAGTTGCTATAGAATTAGTCCCTAGTGCATAAATTTCTACATATGTAGGTAACTCTTCTCTCAAAGAAGAAACTATCTGGGCTCCAATACCTCCACCCATTCCATCTATCACTGCTATTATCATATGAAATTCCCCTATTAATTAATTTTCTTGTATTATTATCTTATGGTCCATCAATCTTATTTCTTTAATTATCCCATCTATTATCTTTTGCTCTCCTAATAAATCCGTTAAATAAATCTTTCCATCACAAGGGTCTATATTAACCACATTTTCCATAACCTTTTCTAACTCATTATTACTTTTACAAATGAAAGCTGATGATTCACACATATAAATCTCCTCCTAATATGATTTTTATTAAAAATCAAAAAAAGATTCCCTTAGGTATTTCAATAAACCAAAGAAACCTTCATGATTTCAGTTTTTGTATATTATTATACCTTAAGTATATCACTTTAATTTATGTAAAGTCAATTAAAGTTAACGCTTTTTATTATACTCTTCATTCTTGTATTTTTCATATAGTTCTTTAACTAATTGCTTCTCATAATCAGTCAAATCTCCCTCCACAAACTCAACATTAAATTGTTCAGCTAATCCCTTTACTATGTTTTTCTGTAGAATATCTATGTCTATTTTTCTGCCAATTTCATTTTCTATTCCACTTGCTTTTTTAGCTGTAAATTTCATAGCTCTTTCTTTCAATTCTGGCGTCTTAGTTTTTATTAATTTAAACAATTTTTCTACATCAAAATCCAGTATTATTGAACCATGTTGTAATAAAACACCATCTTTTCTGCTTTGAGCACTTCCAATTACCTTCTTATTATTAATAGTAACTTCATATGATGCATGTGCATTAAAACATGCAGCTGATAAATTTTCCCTACTTATTCTCTCGCCTCTATTTAAATTATCTGTTTCTATACCACTTAGATTCAATCCTTTAACTAGACCTTCACTTATATATCTATAAGATAGGTTGATGCTCTTATCGATTAAAGGATTATCTTCTCCTATAATTATACTATAGGTTAGCTCATTATCATGTAATACAGCTCTTCCACCTGTAATTCTTCTAGTATAGTCTATATTCATACATCTACACTTATCTAAATCTATCTCATCTTCCAATTTCTGAAAATATCCTATACTCAAACAAGCTGGTTCCCATGTATAAAATCTAAGAGTTGGCTTATTATGTCCTTTCTTATATGCAGTAAATATAGCTTCGTCAATTGCCATATTCATTGCTCCTTCATATGATTTATTATGTATAACTCTCCACTGATTCATGATTATTACGCCCCCATTTTTAGTATAAATATATCCTAGAAATCCTCTATAGATTTATTTCTCTTATTGCTAAATCTATCTCACTTTGATTTAAAGGTCTTGAATAGTTGTATATAGTACTTCCTGGTCTTTCATTATAGTATGGTCTATTACAATCCTTACAACCTCTTATTTCAAAAGGATAGCCTTTGTTTATGTCTTTTAAAATATCATTGTCAAGCTTTATACTATTTAAGTATCCATTTTTAAACTTAAAATACTCTTTTGGATAACCTTTATTTATCATATAAGACATTAACTGTACCCTTCTATAACTTTCTATGCTTGGTTGACTTATCTTTTCCATTTTAGTTCCTCTAACTGGAGTAAATGCAAATAAACTAATCATTACATCATTTTCCTTTAAATAAGTATATAAATTGTATATATCTTCATGACTTTCACCCATACCAACTATTATATGTGTACTTATTTTATTGGGATATGATTTTGACATTTCAGTTATAAATTTTAACTTTTCATCATAGTTATTTCCTTTTATTTTTTCATATAGTTCTTTATTTGCTGCATCTATTGCTATTCCTATTTTATCAACTCCTACTGAAAAAAACTTCTTTATCTGTTCATCATTTTCTAATTTTGCAGATAGTGAAATTGGCATGTCTATCCTACCACTTATATAGTTTATAAAGTCTAAAACAGAGTTATGTGCTTCTTCACTTGCCATTGATTGAATACATATTCTCTTTATATTTTTTCCTTTATAAGCTTTTAAAGCATCTAATATTTCTTCTTTTGAAAACTCTGGCCAAATTACTCTTGATAATTTATCTTTTCTAGTACTACTTTCTATTGATTGAGAACAAAAACTGCATTTATTTATGCATTTTTCTCCAATCATTATATATGCTGTGGTAGGAGGTATATCGCTTTTTTTGTTTAATATCCCAAGTTCTATTGCTGTCCCAACTGATAGTCTAATCATAAAACGCAACACTCCTTACACTCATTTATTGTCATATTCATTTCTATAGCCTTATTCTTTGCAGACCTTGATGGTAATACTATTCTATTGACTCCACACATTATAGATAATTGGTCTAGCTCTTTTCTATACACTCCTCTTGGTCTCATACAACCTAGATTAATTTCAGTATCTGGTAAATTAATTCTAGCTTCACATAAAATATCTGCTACCCCTTCTAACTCAGGAGGTTCTACATTTTCATACTCAGTTCCTTTTGTTGGAATAAGGACTATAAATGTAAGCTTATTAGGAGGATTTTTTTGTAGGTATTCTATAATTTCATATTCACCCTTTATTTGTCCTCCTTTTAAACCAATACATATATGTGGTGCTACTTCTGTATGTTCTTGTATTGTATTATAGACTTCAATATAATCTTCTTTACTCTTTTTCATCTTATAAACTTCTCTTATTGTCTCATCATCAAACACTAAATCAAAAGAAACTATATCTAAA
This sequence comes from Clostridioides difficile ATCC 9689 = DSM 1296, assembly GCF_001077535.1. GTDB lineage: Bacteria > Bacillota > Clostridia > Peptostreptococcales > Peptostreptococcaceae > Clostridioides > Clostridioides difficile. Next base: position 900,827 of record NZ_CP011968.1, on the reverse strand, counting down.
TACTTACACAACTCTACAATGCTATCTTTATCCATAAGACCTAAATGAGCATTCAATCTATATCCTTGCTCTTTTAAGTTTTTAATGGTATTAATATGAGTATTTATAGGGACATCTCCCTCATAACTACAACCGCCACTCAATAGAAAGCTAGTTATATTCCTTGATTGTACTTTTTCCTCATATTCTTCTATTGGCACCATATTGTTTAAGTAGTGACCGTTGCAATGGGCACATTTCAAACTACATTGATTGCTTGTAGTACTAAGAGCTAGTGTCTGGTTAGGATAAGCAAACTCTATTTTATTTCCAAAATTCTTTAATTTAATATCAAATGCTATTTTCATTTTTTCAGATAGATTCTTATTCATAGTTTATTCCTTCTTAAGTACATTTTACTCTTCTAGTAATTTCTTTGCTGTTGGGAACTGCTCTATATTCGTATGTGGTAAGAAACATGCAGAAATAAATTCATCCATATAACTTGGATATACACTAAGTTCAACATAAGTTATTTGATTACCTATTTCTTCAAGTTTATTTTTTGCATCTTTACTTATAAGAGCTAAGTAAGAACCAACAAGTGAACTATTCCCTATATAAGTAAATTTTTCTCTATCGATATCAGGAAGTAACCCTATAATTATTGAGTTTTCTATGTCTAGGTTGTTTCCTATACCACCTGCTATATAAACCCTATCTAATATACTAAAATCCATACCTAAACTATCTACAAGAGTGTATGCGCCTGAATATATAGCTCCTTTAGCTCTGATGAAATTATCTATATCAACTTCATTGACTACTATATCATTTTCTAAATCAAATTCTTCTTTAAATGCTAATACATACTCTCCTATCTCATGCTCATTAAATCTAACTCTCTTATTATCTAAATCCCTGTATATTTTACCTCTTCTATCTATTACACCTTTAGTAATCATTTGACAGATTAAATCAATTATACCAGAACCACATATACCAACTGGTGCACATTCATCAATAATCTTTAATGTTGGCTCTAAAGTATCTTTATCAATAATTACTTTCTCTATTGCTCCTGCTGATGCTCTCATTCCACAGCTTATCCCTCCACCTTCAAAAGCAGGTCCTGCTGAACATGCACAGCTCATCATATAATCTTTATTTCCAAATACAATCTCTCCATTAGTTCCTAAATCTATAAATAAAACATTTTCTTCACTTGACCATATCCCTGCTGATAATACTCCTGCTGTTATATCTCCTCCTACATAACTTGCAACAGATGGAGCTAAGTACACATATGCACTGTCATTTACAAAAAGACCAACATTTTCACCCATAAGTTTTGGAGATTTTAAAAATGGTGGTATGTAAGGTTCTTGTCTTAAGAAGTCTGTATACACACCCAAGAATAAACTTGTCATAGTTGTATTCCCGGCAGCCACTAATGTAACTACATCTTCCTTATCTATTCCATTTCTTTCATATATTGTTTTTAATAGTGGATTTATAGTTTCCTCAACTATAGCTTTATGAAGTGTCTCTAATCCATTTTTCTTAGTTGAATATATAATTCTATTTATAACATCTGCTCCATATTTTATCTGTGCATTTCCAGAAGATGCTTTATCTACTACCTCTTTTGAGTATAGGTCTACTAAACAAACAACTACTGAAGTTGTACCAATATCTATTGCAACTCCGTATAAGGAATTTTCTTTATTTCCTTGTTCTATATTTATGATTGTAAGTTTCTTTTGTTTTTGAACATATGTTATTGTAACCTTAAAATCACTCTTTCTAAATACAGTTGGCATTTTTCTAAGTATATCCAATCTAAAATCTATTTCATTATATCCTAGGTTATTTCTAACATATCTTTCCAATCTATCTACATCACTTATATTATCATCTAAATTTGGTTCTTCCATTTCTATGTATTTCTTTTTTATATTTGTTTTAAATTGAAGGTTATGTTCTTCAATTATTTTTTTAGCTCTTTCAAAAATTTCCCTATCCTCTTTTTTATTACTACCTTCTATCTTCATACCATGCATAGAAGATGATACTTTAGAAGGAACTTCAATTTCTATATCTGATATTACCTTTGTACAACAAGCTAGTATATAACCTTGCTCCCACTCATCATCTGTTATATGTCTTGTTTTTTCTGTATCAACTTTTCCATTCAATAATTTTACTTTACACTTCCCACAAGACACGTTTCCATTACAAGGAGCATCTATGAATATATCTGCATTTCTTGCAACCTCTAGTAATATATCCCCCTCATTACAATAAACCTCTTTATTGTTTGGTGTAAAACTTACTTTTATCATGTTATCCCTCCCAATTTGTTCTATATATGATAAAAGGAAAGTATAGCTAAATTTGCGTGCACTCAAATTTTACTATACTTTCCCCAATTATAATAATATCTTAATCTTTAATTATTCTAATCCAGCCTCGTATTCTTTATCACTTAATAACGTATCAAGTTCAGCCACATCAGCTAGTTTTACTTTTAATATCCAGTTTTCATATGGGTCTTCATTTATACATTCTGGCTCATCTTCTAATTTTTCATTAACTTCCAATACCTCACCATTAACAGGAGATATTAAATCAGAAGCTACTTTAGAAGACTCAACTACTCCAAAATCTACTCCCTTAGTTACAGTATCTTCTACTTCTGGTGTTTCAACAAACAATATTTCTCCTAATTGATCTTGAGCATAGTCTGTTATACCTATATATACAACATCTCCATCAATTACTTTTACCCACTCATGATCTTTAGAGTATTTTAATTCTGGTAATAATTTCATTTCGATAGACCCCCAATATTATATTATTGATTAAATTACTTAAATCATATTAATATTATATCATATTATTTTAAATTTTCCATCAATTACATTACACTTTCCATAGCTAATGCTGGATGACCTTTTTCTTCTAAGAAAGCTAATACTCCTTCAGAATCGTCAGCTATAGTTTCATCACAAACCATATCACAGAAGTTTTCTATTCCAGTCATTTCTTTAACTGTAGCATTTAATTTATCAGCTACATAATCTTTTAATTCTTTTGGCATCCAAACTATTCTTTCTGGTCCACCTTCTGCATAAGCGAATTTTTTAGAAGATATGAAATGTCTTCCGTGTCCCATAAATCCTGGAGTTTGAACTCCTCCACCTGTCATAGAAGCAAGTTCTCCGAAAGTCATACCAACTGGAGTAACACTTGCAAATTCTCTGTTAACTACAACAAATCCATTTGCTTCTGGCATTATACCACAGATACATTCGAAGCATCCACAAGAAGTCATTGGGTCTTCTAGTATAGAGTATAATGTAACAGATTCAACTGCACCTTGAGATATTTGGTTTACAGTTTCATTTACTGAATTCCATACACCTGTTCTATCATCTAAGCACTCGCCTTTTTCTATTGGTTGACAAGGACCTGTTGGGTCTAGTTCTTTAGTAGCCTTAGCATCTAACCAGCTAACTGCTCCACAAAGACCAAGTCTTTCAGGAGTAACAACACAAACGTGAGCTGGTGCAAATGATTGACATAAGTTACAAGAATAGAAAGTGTCAACACTTTCATCAACTAATGAAGCTAATCTTTCATCTCTAGCATTGTACTTAGCTATTGCTTCACCTTTTAATTCAGAAACTTTTTCAGCATCTGTAATTATAGTTATTTCACACTTATCAACTACTGATTCAAATTCATCTAACATCTTAGCATATAAAACTTCTCCTATATGCTCAAGTCTAAATCCTTTATCAAATGCATCTTTAGAGATTCTTACCCAAGCCATATCTCTTTGTCCAACGTGCATTACACCTTCTATATAGTTTAAGAAGTAGTGGAAACGTCTTTCAAGAACTGGCTCGAAATCTTCTTGCATATTTTTACCAGCTATTTTAACTATTACAGCAAGTGGTAATCTTAATACACCATCTGCATCAACTTCATCTATATTTGGTCCTATTATTTCTATCTTATGGTCTTCAACTTCTGTTGCTTCTTTCTTAACAACAAGCTCCCAAGCTTCAGTTCTGTTTCCACCAAACTCAGCAAACATATCGCTCTTTCTAATTCTCTCACCTTCAAATGCTGCTGCAAATGAAACTGGGATAGGTATTTCAGTAACTTTTATTTTTATTCCTCTAGCTTCTAATGAAGTAGCTACTATCTTATCGTAATCTTTTTGAGTTAATAGGTTCATTGGAACTTCAAGAACTGTTTGGTCAGTTATAACTGGGAATCCTAAAGCTATTGCTCCAGCACCTGCAGATACAACTAATTCACTTAATGGTCCAAATGCATTAACAAATGCAGGAACTCTATTAGCTGTGTACTCTAATAATCCGTTTAAATCACCAGGAGTTAATCCACCGAATATTAATGCTGCTCTTACTGCAACAGATACAACGTGTATAACAGAAGTTACATCATATCCTAGAGGTATAACTCTTAGCTCAAGACCCATTTTTACTCCAGCTTCTATAGCTTGGTCTATAACTTTACCAACTAAGAAAGTTAGTAAACCTTTAGATTGGTAATCTTTTATAACTTTTGCTGCTGATTCTGCATCTGGACACTCACCAAGAACAACTGCAACACCAGGTATATCTCCTGTAACTAATGGTACACCAAGTGATCTGATTATAGGGTCAGTTATATGACCTGCACATGGCTCACTATATGGAGCATCCATAGTTGAATATTTTAATGCTTCAATTACTTCTGCTGCTAAAGCTGTAGCTAAACCAGCATTAAAAGCATGTTCTAGTAAATGAGTTCTATTTATTAAAGATTTTACTACTTCTAAAGCACCTTCTAAGTCCCCTAAAGTGTTCATCTTTTGTCCTGTTGCAGCATATATACAAGGTAATGAATATGCTGTATCAGGGAAAGCAACTTTATGCTCTTTTCCATTCTTTTCTATAGCTTCAGCTAACATAGCTTGAGCCGCACCTAAAGCTTGTTCTGACCCTGTAAAGATTATATTATATAGATTCATTCTATTTCCCCCTTTAATATTTACACCTATTTTTTATTAACTATACCCTAAAAACCCTAGAAAGCAAATCCACCTTCATTTAACTCTAAGAAAGAGTCTGCATATAAAGATGCCCCGTTGATTATGTCACAAGATTTTACAGTTTTCATTAATTCTGGGTCACATGGATTCATTATAGCTGAACTAAATCCATTAGCCATTGCCATTGCTAAGAATGCACTATCTAAAACAGGTCTAACATGCTTAGGACATCCATTAGATACGTTAGATAATCCTCCTGTAGTTAAAAGTCCCATCTCAGTCATCATTTTTATAGCTTCTAAAACTTCTACTTGTTTTTCTTGCATACCTTTTATAACTAAGCATAATGGGTCAAATAGTATATCAGTTGGCTCCATTCCTAACATTAAGCCTTTTTCTAATATTTCTTGGCAGTAAGCCATACGCTCATCATTATCTCTTGGGATACCTTCTTTTGCACATAAACCTATAACCATTGCTTCGTATTCAGCTGCTATATCTATTAAATCAAATCTTGAACCAGCATCAGCAGAGTTTATTATTGGTTTTGCATTAGTTCTATCATAAACTTTTAGTCCAGCTTCGATAGCTTTTTTATTAGCTGTATCTAATGCTATAGGAACATTGTTGAACTCAGATTGAAGTAATTTGATTCCCCATGTCATTATTTCTTCGCCATCTCTTTCGGCAGGTCCTATATTAAAATCTATATAGTGTGCTCCTGCTTCTAATTGCTCTTTTGCTCTTTTTAAGATTGGAGCTGGGTCTCTTTCTGCTAATGCTTTTCTTATTGAAGGTGATATACAATGTATTCTCTCACCTATAATCATAAATTTTTCCATTTATAATGTCCCCCTTTAAATTTAATATTAATAGTTAGTTAATATTTTATTAGTTTGTTTGGCATGCTTTTTCTTGGTATCCTTTTAAGAACTTAGGTAATTCCATAGATTCCTCTGGTCCTATAACTACATTCCATCCTGGTAAGTTATCTTCTATATCACCTTTAAGTACTGCAACTTTTCCTGGAATGATAAGGTCTTTACAATTAGTTACTTCTTCTACCTTACTTTCTTTAATGAAAGCAGAGATTGAGTTTCCACCAAATTTACCAGCAGCCCAAGATGTAAGAACTGAATATCCACCTGCATCTGGTATTACTAACCATACTGGAACTTTTGATCTTTCTATATCACCAGCAACTATGAAGTAAGTTAATGCAAAGTCAACAGTAACTAATACTGGAGAATTTTCATCTGGGTTGTTGATTGGATAAATCTTTGGTTCAACTCTCATTGGTCTTTGTGGGTCAGTGTATATGTTTTGTCTTAGTGCAAATAATGGTAATGCCTTAGCATAACTAATATCATCTATTACTATTATAGAACCGTATTTTATAGTGAATATTGATGATAAAGCAACTTCCATCATAGGGTTTGAATTAGATAATCTATTTGCAAATACTATTGAAGGATATCCAAATGTTCTATCTTGCTCTTTTAAAGCTGTTCTTCTAACTTGTATAGCATTAGTGTAAGTATCTTTTATGTTTTCTCCTGTTACATCTAATACTAATTCTTTATATCCAGCGGCTTGAATTAATTCAACTGTTTCATATAATTCTTCTAAGCTACCAGCTTTTACACCTAATGGTAAACTTGCTCCTTTAACTACTTCTATCATATCTTTGTAGTTCTCTTTAGTTGCTCCATATACCATTGGTCTAGCATCTTTTAATACTTCAACAGCTTCTTTAACTACTTGTGCATCATCACAAGCTAAAATATAAGCTACTTCTAATCCACTGCCTTTTATTTTATCTATTAATTTTAAATACGCATCTTTATCTCCACAATACTCTAAAACAGCCATTTCAACTTTCATTTGTTCACCAATTCTTACATAGTCAACTTTTTTCATGTTAGCTATTTTAGCATCTACTGCTTCATCACTCATACAAGTACAGAATGAAACTGCATATCTATTTCTACTTACTAATGTTTTTTCATGTCTAAATAATACTGTTTCTCCACCTAGTTCATACTCAGATGCACCAGCACCAACTTTTAAAGCTTTCATTAAAGGTGCAGTAGCCTCTGATAATTTTGCTATAGCGTCATCAGACATATGTGGGCATTTACCTACTTCTACAGCTCCTGAAGCAACCTTCATAGAGAAAGCCATACAAGTTGGGAATCCACAATCCTTACAGTTTTTCTTTGGTGTTAATTTAAATATATCTAAAGCTTTTAATGCCATTATTTTTTCCCCCTAACCTTAACAATTTAATTAAGCTAATGCGTTAACCAATTCTTTTATAGTTTCTATTGATTTTGGATGACGAAGTATAACTGCGTTTGAACCACCTACTAAAACACTTGCTGCAGTTGAAACTTCCATTGCTATAGTTCTTTCTTCTGGACAACCCCAATCTGGCTCATCTTCTATTGGAGCTATAGCTTCTTTAACATGACCTACTTCAAAAGCTACTGGTGTTATGATAGGCATTTGTAATGTCTTATCATTTTGACCAAATGCTGCAAGTCTAATTCTATCCATAGTAGATGCAACGTACTCATATCCATAACCAACTGCTGAACATCCAACATTCATAACTATATTTTCACCTTTAACGCCTAGTTGAGTTAACAATACGTTTAATTGTTTAGCTAGGTTTATATCAACAGAAGATTCAGCTCCTACTTTATGTGCATAAGCCATACCAGCTGATGCTCCTACTCCTTTGTAGTTATCTTCTACTGCTGACATAAATAAGCAGTTATGTCCATCCAATGTTTGAGCTAATTTTTCAAATAATTTACCATCTTTTTCATGATTTCCTGAACCAGCTACAACTAAAGGTAATTTTATTGCTTCAATTACTGCCTTAGCTACATCAGCACATTCATCAACTGACTTATCTAATCCATTTGGGTCAGAACCATCAAATTTTAAACAAATAAAATCTGCTTGTGTATTAGCTTCAACATATTTAGCCCACTCTACTGGACAATTAGCTACATCTTTGTATAATTCCTTATATGAATCAGTCCAGCTTTCAGGATAAACGTCTGATATTTGTATCCCTATTTTTGGAGAATTACCTACTTCTCCATCAAAACTATAAAAAGGTAATACATTTTCCCCACCTAATTTAATTGCTTTTTCCCCTATTCCTACTTCAACTTCTGATATTTTTCCAGAATATTTTTGAGTAGACATTTTAAATGCCATATTTTTTTCCCCCTTAAGCCTATTTTAATTCTAATTTAGCAAAAATTTCTTTCATAGCCACTTTAGATTTTGAATCTTCAGGTAAATTAACTAAAGGAATACCTGTAGAATCATATTCATATATCAATTCATCCATAGGTACAACACCGATTAGCTCTAGGTTATGCTTTTCAATTTCTTCTTTAACACCATCATTCATAACTCCATTTGGAACTTTATTTACAATCAAAAGTATTCTTCCAACACTTAACTTTAGTTCCTCAGCTAAATCTCTTATTCTAGCAACAGCTTGTATGCTACGTCTTGAGCAATCACTAACCAATAAAAGTGTATCAACATGTCTAGTGACTTTTCTACTTAGATGTTCCATACCAGCTTCGTTGTCCATGACTAAGTATTTGTAATGACCAGATATTTTGTTTACTTGTTCTCTAAGTATCCCATTTACAAAACAGTAACATCCTTCACCTTCTGACCTACCCATTACTAATAAGTCATATCCTTCGCCTTCTTCGATTATAGAATTTAATCTAAATTGAAGATATTGTGCCTTTGTCATACCACCAGGGAATGCATTGCCTAACTTTTCTCTTTGATTTACTTCTTCTCTTATTTCTCCTATTGTTGCTTCAACTTCGATACCTAATACTTCATTTATGTTAGCATTGGCATCAGCATCTACAACTAATACTGGTCCCTTTTTGTCCTTAACCAAATAATCAATCAAAAGCCCTGTGAGACTTGTTTTACCAGTTCCACCTTTTCCTGCAACAGCTATATTGTATCCCATTTTAAGACTTCCCCCTTAAATCTAGCCACAGAGCCTTATGTACTCTGTCTGTCTATTATAATTTAGGTACAGAATGAACACATTCTCCATGTACATCATGAAGTGCTTCCATTAGCCCTTCAGATAAACTTGGATGTGGATGTATTGCATCCCCTACTTGTTCTACTGTTAATCCTAGATGAACAGCAAGTGACAACTCTGTCAATAAATCTGTAGCATGAGGTCCTACTACTGCTGCACCTATTATCTTATCAGTTTCTTTGTCAGCTATAACTTTTACAAATCCTTGGAAATGTCCTATAGCTTGTGCTTTTCCAAGACCTCTAAAATCAAATTGACCTACATTGTATTCTACACCTTCAGCTTCAAGTTGCTTTTCAGTCTTACCAACACCAGCAACTTCAGGTTCAGTATAAACACATCTTGGAATTGCTCTATAATCTACTACCTTAGTCTTACCTAAAGCATTTTCAACTGCTACGATACCTTCTTTAGAAGCAACATGTGCTAGGAAAGGAGTATCTATTATATCGCCTATTGCGTATATACCTTCTACATTAGTTTCAAGATGTTCATTAACTACTACTTTTCCTCTTTCCATTTCAATTCCTATATCTTCTACTCCAGAATTGTCAAGGTTAGGTCTTCTACCAACACATACTAATGCATATTGTGCTTCTATAACCTTTCCATTAGAAAGAGTTGCAACAGCCTTACCATCAACTACTTCACAAGTTTGTACTCCAATACCTGTAATAACCTTAATTTTATCTTTCTTAAATTGTCTAAGTAGTTGTTTAGCTACATCTTTGTCTTCATTTAATAGTATTTGGTCAACCATCTCAACTATAGTTACTTCTGTTCCTAAGGCTCTAAAGAACTGCCCTATCTCACATCCTATAACTCCACCACCTACTATTAACATAGACTCAGGTATCTCTTCAAGTCCAAGAACTTCATCACTAGTTATTACAACTTTTCCATCATATGGGAACATTCTTGGTACAACTGGAACAGAACCATTTGCTAGTATTATCTTATCTGCTTTTATAGTTTCTACTGTTCCATCATCTTTAGTTACTTCTATAGTGTTTTTATCAATTAATTTTCCAAAACCATTAACTAAGTTTACTCCTCTTTTTTCAAATAAGAACTCTATACCACTTATTAATTGGTTTACAACTTTATTTTTTCTTTCCATTATGGCAGTGAAGTTTGGCTTAACTGTACCATCTATTTCTATACCAAAATCCTTTGCTTCTTTTACAGTATTCAATACTCCTGAAGAGGCAAGAAGTGCTTTAGTTGGTATACATCCTGCATTTAAGCAAGTTCCTCCAACTCTTCTTTTTTCAACAACTGTTACATCTGCACCAAGCATAGAAGCTTTTATAGCTGCTACATATCCTCCTGGTCCACCACCTACTACTACTATCTTCATCTTTAATTCCCCCAAACCTAATATAATCTACAATCTTGCAATACTATAAACCTGCGGCATCCAGTATAGCAGGTATATTCTCTTCTGCCCCAATTGCCATTATATGAACACCATCACATAAATCTTCTTCTTTTAATTGTTTGATAAGTTCCCCTGCCATTTTTATTCCTTCACTTACCCAGTTTTCTTTTCCAGCTGCTCTTAATCTTTCGATTTGTTCATCTGGAACAAATATTCCTGGTACATTTGCAGTCATAAATTTAGCCATTCCTGGTGATTTTAAAGGTACTATTCCTGCTAATACCTTGCAATCCATATCCCTTGTTAATTCTCTAAACTTTCTCATTGTATTTATGTCATAAAGTGCTTGTGTTTGGAAAAATTTAGCCCCTGCTTTTATTTTCTTTTTCATTTTTAATAATTGAACTTCTATTGGAGAATATTCTGGAGTTACTGATGCTCCTAGATAAAAATCTGGAGAACCTTTTAACTTATTACCAGCCATGTCCGTACCTGCCATTAAAGTCTCAGCAGTTTGAAGTATCCCCACAGAATCTAAATCAAACACTCCCTTAGCTTGTGGATGGTCTCCTACGCTAGTATGGTCTCCTGTTAGTGCCAACAGATTGTTTATCCCAAATACACCTGCTGACAACATTTCTCCTTGTATAGCTATTCTATTTCTATCTCTCCCTGTTATTTGAATAACTGGCTCTAATCCAGCATCTTTTAATAATTTACATGTAGCAAGAGAAGTTGCTCTCATAACTGCCGATTGAAAGTCTGTTACATTTGCTGCATGAACTCTTCCAACTAACGGCTTTGCACATTCTATTAAATGTGAAAGGTCAGTCCCTTTTGGAGGAGCCATTTCAGTAGTAACTGCAAATTTTCCACTTTCTAATGTTTCTCTTAATAAGCTCATCTCTAATCCCCCTTTTAACCTTCTAAAAAAAACTTTTATGAATTTGCTGCTGCTTCTTTCTTTTTCTTTGCACTTAAACTTCTTGGATTATTTTGCTTAGAATAGTCTTTTGGTGGTCTTATTTCTGCTAAGTTATCTAATTGTCCTATAGCTTCTAGTCTTTCATATATCTTTATCCAAGCACAATCATTCTCTGAGTTTACTTCACACTTACCATTTTTAGCTCCACCACAAGCCCCATTCATAAGACCTTTAGCACACATAGTTACTGGACATATCCCACCTGTCCAACCAAGTTCACAGTCTCCACAAGCCTTACAGGCTTCTTCATATTCTCCAACTCTTTGTACTTCCCCTATAAACAAAGTATTGTTGGCTGGATAAACTGGCTTATCTTTTAAATTCTTAACTATTGTCTGTGTACCATCTCCACATGCTAAAGATAAAACTGCATCAGCTTCCTTAGTCTCTTCTTTTAGAGCCTTTAAATCCTTTTTAGACTTTAAAAGGTTACAAGCAGGGTCAAGCATTACATATCCTAAGATTTTTTTGCCTTCACCTTCAAGAGTTTCCTTCATTTTTAAAACTTCTTCTTCCCCACCACTTTTACAAGTTGCTGCACATTGATTACAACCAACTAAAACCAGCTTGTCAAAATCTTTTAAGTACCCTAGCACTTCTTCTAATGGTTTATTTTCAGAAATTATCATATCTACTTCCCCCCTAAACCTTCCACATATATATATCTATTTATTGTTTTGTAATTTACAAGCCTTAACTACATGTTTTGCAAGTATAGATGTTGTAACTGAACCAACCCCCGCTGGAACTGGAGTTATCATTGATACTTTGTCTAAAACTGCATTTGTATCAACATCTCCACATAAATTTCCTTCTTCATCAACATTTATACCAACGTCTATAACTACCGCTCCATCTTTAACAAAACTTTCATCAACCATCTTAGCTCTACCAATAGCTGCTATTAGCACGTCTGCCTCTGCTGCTACACCTGATAGATTTTTAGTTTTTGAATGACATATTGTAACAGTTGCGTGTTCACTTAATAAAAGCATTGATACTGGCTTTCCAACTACCATTGATCTTCCGAGAACTGTTACCTTACTTCCTTTTAAATCAACATTATAGTGTTTTAATATCTCAACTACTGCTGTAGGTGTACATGGTGGAAATCCACTTTTATCCCCTTCCATTACCTTAGCAGAGTTTATTGGACTAAAACAATCTACGTCTTTTTCCGGTGCAATAACATATTTTATAACTTCTTCATTTAAGTGTTTTGGAAGAGGTCTAAAACATAATATACCATTAACATTTTTGTCATCATTAACTCTCTTTAATACATCAATATATTCCTCTTGTGTTATATCCTCAGCTAACTCTAACACTTCTGTTGTTATACCTATGTTTTGACATCTCTTTAGTGCTCCTCTTTCATAAGATAAATCATCACTTCTTGCCCCAACTCTAACTATTGTTAGTTTAGGATTTATACCTTCTTTAACTAGTAAATCGACTTCTTTTATTAATTCTTCACTAATTTTATCAGCTACAGGTTTTCCTTTTATAATTTGTCCTTTAGTTGACATTCCTTCCATACATTCACAACTCCCCTACAAGCAAACTTAAATTAATTTATTCTATATACCACATATTAATAACATAGTATCTACTTTCGTCATTTAAAAATTATTTTCCAAGAGCTTTTTCAACTTTGGCATAAACTTCATCACAAATTTTTACACCATCTTCAACTAACTTATCTACTTCTGTTTTTACCTTATTAACATATTCTTTATCTTGTATAGAATTTATATTTATAACTACATTTAATTGTCCACCAAGTATAGCAGCTCTTAAACACTGAACTCCTACACCAACATCACTTATAGCAAGTCTTGAACCTTTATCAACTAAATCTTCATGTAACTTAATAGCTTCATAGCAAACTCTTACTATGTTTAATGGTACTTCACAAGCAACTTTTAATGCCTTTTCCATTGTTTCTGCTTTTATTCTTTTTTCTTCTTCTGTTTCTTTAGGAAGCCCGTAAGCTTTTGATAATGGTAAGAAACATTCTGCATCATCATCTATCATTTTTAATAAATCTTTTTCTAACTTTCCTGCCTTACTTAATATCTCTTTTACACTTTCTTCATACTCAGCATACTTCTTCTTCCCTATTGTAAGGTTACATACCATACTACCTAAAGCCATACCTATTGCACCTACTAGTGCAGCAGCTCCCCCACCACCTGGTACTGCTTCTTTGGAAGATAGTACTTCTACAAAATCAACACAAGTTTTATCTGCTATTTTCATGATAATCCTCCTTGAAAGGATGTAGGAAAATATCTCAAATTGTTCGAGATATTTTACGAACTATTTTAAGATATCTCCTACTCTTTATTTATAAATTAATTTCCTTAGAATAATCCAGCTATTACTCCATTTTCATCAACATCTATTTTTTCTGCTGCTGGAACTTTTGGTAATCCTGGCATCTTCATTATTTCTCCAGTAAGTGCAACTATAAATCCAGCTCCTGCTGAAATTGTTGCTTGTCTTACAGTTATTCTAAATCCTGTTGGTCTACCTAATTTAGTTTGGTCATCAGTTAAAGAATATTGAGTCTTAGCCATACATACTGGAACTTTAGTAAATCCAAGTTTTTCTAAGTTAGCTATTTCCTTATCAGCTTCAGGAGTATAATCTACACCATCTGCTCCATAAATCTTAGTAGCTATAGCATTTATCTTGTCTTTTATAGATAAATCATCTTCATAGCAGAATCTAAAGTTATTTTCTTCTTCATCCAATAATCTTAAAACTTCTTTAGCTACTGCAATTCCACCTTCTCCACCTTTTGCCCATACTTCAGAAAGAGCAACATTAACACCTAATTCCTTACACTTGTCTTCAACAAGTTTAAGTTCAGCTTCAGTATCAAGTGGGAATCTGTTGATTGCAACAACTGCTGGTAATCCATATACTTGAGTTATGTTTTCAACATGTTTTAATAAGTTTGGAAGTCCTTTTTCAAGAGCTTCTAGGTTTTCGTTATTTAAGTCTGCTTTAGCAACTCCACCATTGTATTTTAATGCTCTTACAGTAGCAACTATTATAACAGCATCTGGTTTTAAGTTTGCCATTCTACATTTTATATCTAAGAATTTTTCTGCTCCAAGGTCAGCACCGAAACCAGCCTCAGTTATTACATAATCTGCAAAGTGCATAGCCATTCTTGTAGCTATAACAGAGTTACATCCATGAGCTATATTTGCGAATGGTCCACCGTGTACAAATGATGGTGTTCCTTCAAGAGTTTGAACTAGGTTTGGTTTTAAAGCATCTTTTAATAATGCAGCCATAGCACCATTAGCTTTTAATTGTCTAGCTGTTACAGGTTCACCTTCGTAGCTGTATCCAACTATTATGTTTCCTAATCTTTCTTTTAAATCAGATATATCACTTGCCAAACAGAACGCTGCCATTATTTCAGAAGCAACAGTTATATCGAATCCATCTTGTCTAACTGCTCCATCACCTTTTTTACCCATACCATCAACGATATTTCTAAGTTGTCTATCGTTCATGTCTACACATCTTCTCCAAGTTATTTTCTTAGGGTCTATTCTAAGTGCATTTCCTTGGTGAATATGGTTATCAAGCATAGCAGCTAAAAGATTGTTAGCAGCTCCTATAGCGTGAAAATCTCCTGTGAAGTGTAAGTTTATATCTTCCATAGGAACAACTTGTGCATATCCCCCACCAGCTGCTCCACCTTTAACACCAAATACTGGTCCTAGAGATGGTTCTCTTAAAGCAACTAATACATTTTTGTCTAGTTTAGCAAATGCATCAGCAACACCTATAGTAGTAGTAGTTTTTCCTTCACCTGCTGGAGTTGGGTTTATAGCTGTAGTTAGTATTAACTTAGCTTTTTTACCAGTCTCTCTTTTTAGTAGATTGTAGTCAACTTTTGCTTTGTATTTACCATAAAGTTCTACATCATCTTCACCTAGTCCTAATTTTTTTGCAACCTCTCTAATATCTTGAGGCTTAGCTTCTTGAGCTATTTCAATGTCAGATTTAAATCCCATAACTGAATCTCCTCCCACAACCTAAATAGATTTAAAATATAATTTTTGTAAAAATTGTATTAATATGTAAAAATTATATTTTATAAGATAATTATACATGTAAAATTACTTAAAAACTAGCTACTAAGCTATTAAAATATTCAAACTTAATAGCTAGTTATTTATCTAATTACTTACTTATTACCTATCTATTGCCTATGTCTAACCTTTAACCAACTTAAAATCCCAAATCAAAATTTCTATCTATTTTATTTATCCTTAAGTGACATTAATTTATCTTTTATTGCTTTAATCTGTTCTTTCGTTGTTTCACTAGAATCATATGGAGATTGATTGGCTCTATCAGAATCAATAACATCTTGGTTATAATAAATAAATCCTAAAGATTCTCCATCTTCTAAGTTTTGGATTATAAATTCTTCATCTTCCTTATTTCTAATTTTATTTCCTACTACAAATACTTTATTTACACCTATATCATGTCCAAGTTTCTTAACTTTTCTATAAGTCTGTAGACTTCTCTCTCCTGGTTCTACAACTACTATAAAAGCATCTACACCTTGGGCTGTTCCTCTTCCTAAGTGTTCAATTCCTGCTTCCATATCCATAACGACTACATCTTTATTTTGTAGTATTAAATGTGAGCAGAGTCTCTTCAAAAGAACATGCTCTGGACATACACATCCAGTACCACCAGAATCTACGGTTCCCAATGTAAGTAATCTTACTCCATTGTATTCTTTACAGAAATTTTCAGGGATATCGTCTACTTTAGGATTCATCTTAAACATTTTTCCAAATGAACCTACAGAAGCAGCTGTTCTATCTGAAACTAATTTTTTCATTTCTGATATAGGTACTATTGATTCATATACTTCTTTTGGAAAACCTAGTGCTAAAGCTAAATTAGCATCAGGGTCGGCATCAACAGCAACAACTCTGTATCCGTCTTCAGCAAACATCCTAGAGAGCATTGAAGAAAAAGTCGTTTTACCTACTCCACCTTTACCTGTTATTGCTATCTTCATAATCCCTACCACCTTTTATTACTATTTGCTTTTTAGTAGTTAATTTTACAGTTAAATATTTTTTATACTCTATATTTTTATACACTAAAAATAAACTACAGCTAGTCCTTACAGGAACCAATTAAATTTACCCTACTAGCTTTTCAAAGCAGCATGTATAGTTTTATTATTCTTTAATATTGTTTATATTTTATTTATTCAGTATATTCATTATATTTTGATGTTCTTTACTTTAATATTTGACTTTATTCAACTTTACTCAACCAGAAACTTCTTATAAAAACGTTTATTCTATAACTTCACTATTTTTTAAGCTTCAGCCTTTTCTGCCATTTTTTCTTCAACTAATGCTTCAAAGTGAACACGTTTTTTCTCTATATCTTCTATTATTGTAGCTGCTAACTCTTTTGGATTTGTATTTACAGTAAATGTAGCTCCAACTTTATCTTTTAATTCACTAGTTAATATATCCACTGCTCTTGAAGAACCAGCTATTGGAGGCATTATTCCTAAATAAGTGTCTATACCAGAAGCTACAACATAGCATCCTATAGCAACTGCTTTTTCTGACATCCACTCTGGAGCTATACCTACAACTGGAAGGTCACACATATCCATATCTAAGTAATTAGCTGCTGCTCCAACCAAATCTAGTATACGACTTATATCAACACAAGAACCCATATGTAGTACTGGTGGGATTCCTACTAATTTACAGACAGTTGCAAGACCTTTACCTGCATATTTTTCAGCCGCATCAGATTCCATTAAACCAAACTTAGCTGCTGCTGAAGCTCCACAACCTGTAGTAACTACTATTATGTCGTTTTTGATTAATTCTTTCATTATTGTTACGTGAGCCTCATTTGAAACTCCTTTAGCATTGTTACATCCAACTACACCAGCTGCTCCTCTTAATACTCCAGCTTTTAGACAGTCTGTTAATGGCTTAACTGTTCCTGCTGGGTCTATATGAGAGTTTACAACTCTGTCTAATTGATTTACTACTGCTTCTACACTATACCCAACTGTTGCGCCTGATTTTAATTCAGGTATAAGTACTTTTGATTTATCTCTATTTTTAAAGTTTAAAATAGCTTCTTTAACTATTGCTTTAGCATCATCAAGTGCTTGTTCTTCTCTAAATTCAATATAAGTTGAACCTGTTATCTTAGCTTTTGGAGAAGTTGTTACAAATTTAGTATGGTAACAATCTGCAACTCTAGCTAATGCAGGGAATATACATTGAACGTCAACTATTACAGCTTCAACTGCTCCAGTTATTATTGCAAGTTCTTGTTGATGGAAGTCTCCTGCTATTTTTACACCATGTCTCATTGTAATCTCATTACCTGTACAACACATACCTGCTAAGTTTATTCCATCAGCACCAACTTCTTTAGCTAAAGCTACTAAGTCTGGCTCTTCTGATGCTAAAACTATCATTTCTGATAATGCTGGCTCATGTCCATGTAATATTATGTTAACTTTATTTTCTTCTAATACTGCTAAATTCGCCTCTGTTCTTCTTGGCACTGGAGTTCCAAATAAGATATCGCTTAGACGAGTACCTATCATAGAACCACCCCAACCATCAGCCATAGAAGTTCTAAGACTCATGTGTATTAAACTATCTATATCACCAGTACATCCTATATGAGTAGAGTGCATTATTGTTGCAATTTCTCTATCTATAGCTCTTGGCTCTATAGCGTATTCTTTCCATATTTTTTGTCTTGGTTCTGGTGCATTTTTTATAAATCTTAATGTCCCAAAAGGTTTTCCAAATTCCATTAATGCAATTTCTGCCACTTCATGTGCTACATCATAGATATCTCTACCTTCTGTCTCTACATCCCATTCTTTAGCTAAAGTAATTAACTTAGCTTCGTCTCTTATTTTATAGTTTCCATTTGGATCAGCTAATGCTAATGTATGTGCTATATCTCTAGCATGGTCTGAATGGGCAGCTGTCCCACCAGCAACCATTCTTGCAAAGTTTCTACCTACTATAGTATGCTCATCTGCTCCACATAACCCCCTTGGAGTCTTAGGGCTTATTCTACATGGTCCCATTCCACATATTCTACAGCAAACACCTTGAAGACCAAAACCACATTGTGCCTTAAAGCCTTCTTTTCTATCATACATTGTTTCTACGCCTTCTTCTCTAGCTTTAGCTATCATCTTCTGGCTGTTTAAATCAATTGTTAACATTTTTTCATCCATATTCCTATCCCCTTTTTTTGATTTTTAAAATCCCCCAGGTGACTGACTTCATGTCATAAAATAATAAAATAAATGCTTTCTAAGTTGATTATATACTAATTTTCAGTGCTTTGCTTTAGATTTAAATATTTTTTTAACAAAATTAGATAATACATAAAAATTTTATTTTCTACACTTAATTTAAGTTGATTTTATCGCTTGTTTTTGGCTATTTGTTAATATCTAAACCTACTTTTTTGATACTTCAGTTTAATTAAATTATGTTTTGATTTTTTTAAATCAAATTTGAAATTTTTCTAGTCATTTTTATATTATTGCAGATTGTTTGTGTATTTATTATCTTTCACTACTGTTTGGACTTATTACAGATTTTTACTCCCTAAACTTAATTAGTAAAAATTTCTTAGAATAGCATTTTTTGGACTAATTTTTTTGAATTTTTTTATTTTTCCTACTTTAATATTAATTATAGCTTCAAATTGAACATTTGTATATATTCATTTGAAGCTATAATTATTTTTTATATAAAACTTTTTTAATACAGCATTAATTTAGACATTTTGACTATTTTTTCTACTTTAATTCATTTATTTCAAGCGATTTATCCTATTTCATATTTTTAGCTACAATAGCCCCATATGCAATAGAATATAATTTAGATTCATGTGAATCAGCTCTTGACACTAAAACTATAGGAGCTTTTGCACCCATAATTATACCTGCTGATTTAGAGTCTGCCATATATGTAAAGGCTTTCCCTATTCCATTACCAACCTCTATTGTTGGAACCAATATGATATCTACATCTCCAGATACTTCACTTTTAAACCCTTTTATCTCACTAGCTTCTTTTGAAACAGCTAAATCAAAAGCCAGAGGACCTTCTACAATTACATTTTCACCAAATTCTCCTTCTTTACAAGCTTTTGCTAACATATCTGCATCTACAGTTGCTTGCATCTTAGGATTTACTTTCTCTTTAGCTGCCAAACATGCAACTTTTACAGTTTCCATTCCTAAAGCTTTTGCAGCTTTTATAGAATTTTTTAATATCTTTGCCTTTTGTTCATAATCAGGAGCTATATTCATACCTCCATCTGTAGTTATAAGTAATTTATGGTATTTTTCTAACTCATATACCATAACATGACTTAATAAACTATCAGTTCTAAGACCATAGTCTTTATTTAACACTTCTTTTAATATGACAGATGTATCTAATAATCCTTTCATTACAAAGTCGGCTTCTTTACTTGATACTAATTTAACTGCTATTTCTGCACACTCTTTGATATCATCCTTATCCACTATTTTGATACCACTTAAATCAAATCCTATTTCTTTTGATATTTCTCTTATTTTGCCTTCATTTCCAACCAATATAGGAGTAATTATATTTCTTTCTACAGCATCCTTTATTGCCATTAAAACTTCTTTATCATGAGCTGCTGCTACAGAGAGTACAATTTTCTCTCCTCCCTTAAGTTGTTCTAAAATATCATCTAATTTTTTTATCAAAAGTAACCCCTCCCTTATATATATTTAACTAAATAATACCATATTTGCTATACCTTTTCTCAATTTATTTTTTATGTTATAAAGAATTTATATAACTAAAAGACAGTTTAATATTTTATTCTGGGATTTCATCAATAACTCTTAAAAGCTTTGCAGGAACACCACCTACAATAGTATTTTCTGCAACATTTTTTGTTACAACTGCTCCAGCAGCGATAATTGCATTATCTCCAATAGTAACTCCTGGAACTACAGTTACATTAGCACCAATCCATACATTTTTTCCTATTGTGATTGGAGAAGGATAAGTTGTACCACGTTTCTCTGGTGCAATACCATGGTTAAGTGTAGCCAATACCACATTATGCCCAATTTGCGTATTATCTCCAATCTCAATCCCCCCCTGGTCTTGAAAATGGCAACTGCTATTTATAAAAACATTTTTTCCTATTGTGATGTTTTTTCCACAATCTGTATAAAATGGTGGAAACATAAAAAATGATTCATCTACCTTTTTTCCAATTAACTCAGAAAATAAACTACGGACTTCTTCTGGTTCATGATAAGAAGAATTTAACTTACTTGTGATTTTCATTGCCTCATTACTCAACTTAACCATAAATTCATGTATTTCTGATTTACTAGAAACAGGTTTTCTTTGATTGATATGTGTTAAAAATTCATTGATATTCATTTTATACATCCTTTCAATATGTGCTTTAATTTATTTGTACATTCTAAATAATATTTTAATAAAAATTAATTTAATTTATTTTTATTAAAATATCATTGCTTCTTTTAGTGTAATATACAATTATATCTATATCAAATATCTATATTAAATACTTAACTATACTTAAAAAGCATTTAAATTGATATAATTATATAATAAATAAGTTAATATTGAGGAGGGATAATTATGGAAATAAGAGTATTAAGATATTTTTTAGCAATTGCAAGAGAAGAAAGTATATCTGGTGCGGCAACCTTTTTACATATAACACAACCAACACTTTCTAGACAAATTATGGAACTTGAAGAAGAGTTGGGAGTTAAATTATTGGTTCGAGGAAATAGAAAAATCACCTTAACAAATGAAGGTAGGCTTTTACATAAAAGAGCAGAAGAAATTATATCATTAGTTGATAAGGTTGAATTAGAATTTGACAATCCCAATGAGATTATTAGTGGTGATATATATATAGGAAGTGGTGAAACTGAAGCTATGCGACTTATAGCGAGAACTGCCCATCATTTTCATCAAAAATACCCCAATGTAAGATATCACCTTTTTAGTGGGAATGCTGATGATGTGACTGAAAAATTAGACAAGGGACTGCTTGATTTTGGTATTTTAATTGAACCCGCAAATATACAGAAGTATGATTATGCACAAATTCCTGCTACTGATGTATGGGGTTTACTAATGCGTAAAGATAGTGCCCTTGCATCACAAAGCACAATAAATCCAAAAGATTTATGCAATATACCTCTTATTATTTCAAGACAGACACTTGTTGATAAAGCAATTTCTAAATGGCTTCAAGGCAGTAATGAAAAACTAAACATTATTGCAACATACAATTTAGTTTATAATGCTTCTCTTTTGGTAGAAGAAGGTCTGGGCTACGCTCTGTGTTTAGATAGACTCGTCAATACTACAGAAAACAGTAATCTTTGTTTTAGACCTCTATCTCCTCCTTTAGAAGCTAAATTAAATATTATATGGAAAAAACATCAAATATTTTCAAAGGCAGCAGAAAAATTTTTACTTCAAATACAAAAAGATTTTTCTTCTATCATGTTGGATACATCTAAGTTGGATACACCCAAAGAAAAATAAATCATAATAAAAAGTGAGAGTGTCTCAAAATGAACTTTGCACTGTATAAGGCACTCTTTTTTATACAAAGTAAAATATATGTTCATCATTTCAGCACTAAAAAAGAGGCTTATCTCTATTTTGAGATAGCCCCACTTAACCAATAAAATTAAATACAACTTAACAATATCCTTACTTATTTATTCCAAGTTCTCTTAGACAAGCAATAGTAATTTCATCTTGTGGATTTAATTCATAAGCTCTTTCTATATAGTAAGTTGCATCATCAATATCACCATTATTTAAATAAGCCATTCCTAAATTGCAAAGTATTTCTGGGTCTTCCTTTATCTTAGCCGCTTGTTCAAAATACTCTATTGCTTTATCTAAATTATTCTTATAAGCCTCACAAAGCCCCAATTCCACTATAGTATCCACTTGATTAGGCTTTATTATCAATATCTTCTCAAGATACATCTTAGCCTGCTCTATTTCGTCCATACCCTTATATCCAAGTGCTATCATAAACAGCAAGTTCCACCAATCCATATGTTCTTCTTCTAATGGAAGTAACTTCTCTAATCCTTCCTTAAACTTACCTTGGAATACAAGTGTATATCCTTCTTCATATTGAACTTTAAAGTCCATCTTGCCCAGATTCTCTTGTACCTCAGCTACTAAATCAGCATCTAACCCTAGCCTTAACGCTTCTTCCCAAGTCAGCTTAGTCTTTAAATATTGACCTTGATTATAATAATGGTAGCCTAAGTGATAATAACCTAATGCAAAATTCTCATCAACATCAATTACCTTTTCAAGCTTAGCCATGGCTTCAAGTAAGAATGCATTCATTGCCTTATCATCCATATCTTTTTGATACTGTTTAGCTATCTCTTGGCAAACAATCGCATAGTTATACATTGCATCTAAATCATCTGGATACATTGTTATAAATGCTTTTATATATATTAAAGAATCTGTATGTTCACCAATCTCAAAGTATTTTCTCGACATATATCCCATATACGATTTCAAATCCAAATCAATATCTTTTGATAAAGCATTTAAAAACTTCTCATACTCTGCATTGTTTTTAAACTTACTATCTATTCCAATTATATATATCATTGCATCTGCTATAGACATTGAATTTAACTTATCTTGAGCAGTCTTTTCTTTTATCCCTTTTACTAATACCTCATTTTTTATAGGTACATCTAATCCACCTTTTGGCACTTCATAGCTTTTTAATTTAAACTCTCCACCATGTTTTATAGTTATAAAAGCTAATTCTTCTGCTTTTTTTAGCAAATATTTTTCTATCTTAAAATCCATTTTATCCTCCTAAATACTTAAATCTCTACTTTATGAGTTTTAGATTTCTCAAATATTTTTTTATCATCATACTCAAATAAGACTACATTTTCTACTTCTCTTATTTCTGTATTTATATCATTTTTTAAATCCACAACATTAAATCTAAATGGCTCAAAATGAACATATTTTATTATATGTTTAGCTGGTTTATCAACAAAACTAGGTAAATATGTTGATAAGTTATCATTATCTTGTAAAAATACATGGCATCTATTCTTAAAATCATCCACATCTAGCTTATTAAAAAACTGTGGTATATTTGATGTTTTACCCAGTGATATATAGTCATATTTTAATATATCGTTGAATACATCATTATCTATGTTGATTTTTTCATTATAGAAATCCATCAATATTTTATATAACTGATTCTTTCCTTGTGCCAAATCAAAGTAGCCATTTTCATCAAAATACTTGGCAAAAACCTCAAAGAATTTAAAAGGGCTTTGTTTATAAAATCTGCCTATAATATATCTCATAGATAACACAAAGTTTTTAGAATTGTAGTATCTCTCCAGTATATCTTCTATATCCTTTAGCTTCAAAGTTTCTTCATAGCTTATATAATTATTGTATAAAAACTCATATGGAGCATAATCCTTATATTTAAAACCATGCTCATCTGCAACTTTTCTCATACCTGTCCCTTTAATCATCTTTAAAAAGCCTAATTGCAGATGCTCTATACCTAGATTAAATACATCATTAAAAGAATTTTCAAAGCTCTTATAATCTTCATAAGGCAGTCCTGCAATTAAGTCTAAGTGCTGATGTATATTTCTATAAGATGCTACAGTTTGTACAACATGAGACAACTTTTTAAAATCATCCCTTCTGCCTACTGCATCAAGTGTTTTTTCATTCGTTGACTGAACCCCTATTTCAAATTGAAAAAGACCTTCTTTACAATCAGCCAAAAACTCAAGCATCTTATCATCTATCAAATACGCTGTAACTTCAAAATGATAAGTTGTATATCCATTATCATTTTTCATAAGGAAATCCATGATTTCCATAGCCACTTTTCTATTTGCATTGAATGTCCTATCTATAAACTTTATCTGTGATACTCTTGCATCTATTAAAGCTTTTAAATCACTCTTTATCCTGTCTAAACTAAAATACCTTAGACCTGGAATAGTAGATGATAAACAGTACTGGCAGTTAAAAGGGCAACCTCTTGATGATTCATAATACACTATTCTATTTTCATATTCTTTTGGATTCAAGTTTTCATAAGGACTAGGAATCTCATCCAAATCTTGAAGTAATTCCATAGGCTTATTCACTATTATCTCATTGCCTTGTCTATATACAAGTCCATTTACATCATTTATTTCCATCTTTCCTTGCAAGTGAAGTACTAAGTCTCTAAAAATTAATTCTCCCTCTCCATAAAGTATATAATCCACAAAATCATACTTTTTCATTGCCTCATAACTATCATAACTCACTTCCGGTCCGCCCAAAGCTATTTTAGTATTAGGTCTAATTTTTTTTAGATTATCACAAAGTTTAACTATATCTCCCACATTCCAGATATATGTTGAGAATAATATTATATCATATTCATTTTTATATATATCCTTTAAAATATAGTCCAAATCGTTGTTTATCGTGTATTCTTTCATATTAACTTCTATCAAATCTCTTACAAATTCTTTTAGATATCTTATAGCCAAATTTGTATGAATAAACTTGGAATTTAATGTTGTTAATAAAATTTTCAAATATTTCTCACCTCTTTTTAAGATTATACTGTCTTTTTGTACCCCTTATAGGTTAAAATAGTATATGTAAAGTCTAAATAATATCTATATAATTAATTTATTAATTTCAAGTAATGTGAGGAAAGGAAGTTTTTTATGGAATTAATTGAAAAAGTATCTATCAACTCTTTATCAAAAAGAGATTTACTACTTATTATAAAGTCTCTTGAATACACTAATGAAAATACTCAAATTAGTGATTTCATTGACCTTAGGAATAATATAGTAAAGGAATTATGTTTTTTAACTGACACTAAGGAAAAAGATTTTTTAGATTATCTAGAAAAAAATAGCACACTCTAATAACCTAAACCTTTTTAAACTTTAATATATAAATACCTGATTTAGAATTTATTTTTATGCTTAATATATTATCATTAAAGGTTTTCGACATAACTGTTATTTGATTAAATATAGGGTCTACTATAGTATTACCTTCTTCAAGTCTTATAAGACTTCTTGGGTCTATGCTTTTATTATATGCCTTAACTCCAATTTTATATTTTCTCAATTTAACAACATATTCGGACATAGAAAAAATAAAATCTATATTATCTTCATTTAATTTACTATCTTCACCCAAAATGGATAATATAGATTTTTTTATGCTATTAATTCCTTCATTTTCTACAGTTCTATCTTCCATATATACATCATATAGAACATTTAAAACATTTAATAAAATACTTTCTTCATCATAATCTTCAGATTTCAAATCAATGTACTTATCAATTAATTGTATTGCTTTAATCCTTGCCATCTGAAATTTTACAACATCTGATTTGTCTAATTCTATAGAAAATCCTATTATCTTGTCTTTAATACTCTGTAGTAATTCGACATACTCTATTTTACTATTATTTATAAGATTGTGCATAATGGAATTATACACTACAGAACCTAATAAATAATCAAATAAAAGTTCTTCTTTTTTAAAATAAATAACATACTTTTTTATTAGTTTAATAACCTCATCTTCACTTTTTTGAATATTAGTATTTGATAAAATTAGTGGTAATAAAATATTTAAAAAATTGATATTTCCTATTTTTTCTCCATAAAATCTATAGTAAATAAGTTCATCTCTCAGTCTATTTTCGTCTATATACACACATCTTTGCGTTTTATCATCTATTAAGGATTTTGTATTTATTATAGTTAAATCTTTAAGAGCCCTACTTGCACTACTAAAAGAAGATGTGTAGACTTTTTTTAGTAATTCGTCATTCATAAATATATCCTTTCTGAAAAATTGAATGTAAATAAATTGTTATTAAAAAAAAAGAGACAGCCCGTTTAAGAAGCTGTCATATATAGGGGGATAGTAGTGTACAAAAATCATTGTAATCTACTATCTATATATTATTATACGATACTACTTTTTTATATGTAAAGCATCAGTTTTCGACATCCCTATATTTTACAGTTATACAAATTGCGTACTAAGTTCAATTTTATTCTTTTTATTTCAACATTTTATCATGCTACATTCTTTCAGGAGCGTGCATTCCCAACAATTTCAGAGAATTTTCTAAAGTTTGTTTTGTTGCTAAAACTAATGCAAGTCTTGCTTTTCTTATTTCCAAATTTTCTACTAAAATTGGATTGTCATGATAAAATTTATTAAACGCTTGAGCTAAATCTAGCATAAATCTAGTCACTATATGTGGCTCATTTTTCTTTAGAGCAAGTAAAATATTCTTATTGAATGATTCTATAACTCTAAGAACTTCTGCACTATCTTCATCAGCTAATAGACTATAATCTATATCAGAAGTCACTTCTACTTCTGCTTTTCTTAAAACTGCACAGCATCTAGCATGTGTATACTGAACATATGGTCCAGTCTCACCATCAAAACTAAGCGTTCTTTCCCAAGAGAAGGTATAGTCTTTAATTCTACTATTAGATAACTCTTGGAATACTACTGCCCCAACACCTACTTGCTTAGATATTTCATCCACATTTTTAGCATTTGGGTTTTTAGCTAGTATAATTTCCTTAGTTTTATCTATAGCTTGATTTAAAGCATCTTCTAAAAATACTACTCTTCCTTTTCTAGTCGACATAGTACCTTCTTCAAGTGCAACCATACCAAATCCAACATGAATTAAATCTTTTGCCCAATCATATCCCATAAGCTCAATTACCTTAAACCATTGTTGGAAATGTAAGTTTTGTTGAGAACCAACTACATATATACACTTGTCAAAATCATAAGTTTCTTTTCTATATATTGCAGCAGCTAAATCTCTTGTCATATATAACGTTGAACCATCATTCTTAGTAATAAGTGCTGGTGGCATTTTATACTCTTCTAAATCAACAATTCTTGCTCCTTTAGACTCTTTTAAAAGATTTTTCTCTTCTAATAGTTCGATAACTCTGTTCATTTTATCAGAATAAAAACTCTCTCCTGCTAAAGAATCAAATTCTATATCTAAAAGTTTATAAACTCTGTTAAACTCTTTTAAACTCTCATTTCTAAACCATTGCCATAATTCTTGTGCTTCTTCGTCACCATTTTCTAATTTATTAAACCATGCTCTTGCTTCATCTTCCATTTCTGGGTGTTGTTCAGCTTCATCATGGAATCTTACGTATAATTTTAGCAATTCTGGAATTGGATTAGACTCTACTACTTCTTTTTCTCCCCACTTTTTAAAGGCCACTATTAACTTACCAAACTGAGTTCCATAGTCACCTAAATGATTTATTCTTATAGTCTTGTATCCTTGCGAATCATATATCTTATATAAAGCATTACCTATAACTGTAGTTCTTATGTGCCCTATATGGAAAGGTTTTGCTATATTTGGAGAAGAATATTCAACTATTACAGTTTTATCTTTTCCAAAATCACTATGTCCGTAATTTTCTTTTTCGTCTAAAACTTTTTTAATTACAGTTTCTGCTAATTGAGATTTATTTACAAAGAAATTTACATATCCGCCTAATTGTATTACTTTTGTTATCTCTCCACTTGGTTCTATACTTTCCGCCAATTCACTTGCTATCATGTTTGGAGCTTTTCTAAACACTTTGGCTAATTTAAAGCATGGAAAAGCATAGTCCCCCATATCCTTATTTGGTGGAACTTCTATAAGTGCCTCTATCTCTTCTTTCGATAAATCTTCTATTTTTTCTTTAAGGCAATTTGATATTGCCACCTTAAAATCTTGCATTCTGTTGCTCCTCTCTACATTGTTCCTGGTTTATATTGTGCTTATCTCTTTATGTTAAATCAAATTTCGTGTTTTTTCAAGTATTTCATTACAGTGTAAAACACTTTAGTAATTATGTTTTCTGTATATATTAAAAATACTATAATTGCAGTTTTTAATCACACTATTATTGATTTTTTATAAGACTTTTTTCTATTTTATTGTTTCTTGTACTATCCAGTTGACTTTATATACTTTTTTTAATCTTTTATCTATTTTCATACGTCAATGCTAATTTTATATACTTTTCTTTTAATCTTTTATTAATTTTCATACATCAATGTTAACTTTATATACGTTTTTTTAATCTTTTATCTATTTTCATACATCAATGTCAGCTTTATATACTTTTTTTACTCTTTTATCTATTTTCTATAAATCTTTTTCACTCTTAACTTTTATTCCTTCTTCTTCTAATAGCCTTGCTGTTATACCTTTCCCTGGTATCTTTTTACCTGAAAAACTACCATCATATATTAGATTACATCCACAAGAGGGGCTACCCTCTTTTAGTATTGCTTCGCTACATACATATAAATTTGCTATTTTTAGAGTTTCATTAGCCCCTCTTACAAAGTTTTCTGTTACATCCTTATTATCTTTAGTAATTACTTTTCCATCAACTATCTCAGCAGGTGGTCTTGGTGTAGATAGACCACCTAACTGCTCTGGGCATACAAGTGTAAATTCTTTGCCTTTTAAATATTCCTTGACTTTTTCATTATCATTATTATCGCCACTATATTTACAATTTATTCCTATTAAACATGCAGATACCAATATCATAAAAATGTGCTCCTATACAAATTATATATATTCTCATACAAATTACTAATGTATTCTTATACAAATTATTTTAATTTAACAATTGTTACTCCTGCTCCACCTTCTCCATATTGACCACCTCTTTGTGATTTTACATGTCTATTTCTTCTTAAAATGTCTTGTAGCCCTGCTTTTAATACTCCTGTACCTATTCCATGTATTACTGTTACAGACTCTAAACCTGCCACATATGCATCATCAAGATACTTTTCTACTTCCATTATAGCTTCTTCTAGGTTTAACCCTCTAAGGTCAACTTCATTTTTTACACTACCAGATTTTGACCTTATAATGTTTCTCGTTGATTTAGTTACATTTGTTGAAACATCTTTGCGTGTTTTTTGTAAAGACTTAAAAGGTAGAGTCATCTTCATTATACCAATTTGCACTACTGCTTCTTTTCTCTTTTTATCTACTGAAACTACACTACCATTTTGATTTAAAGTTATTACCTTAACTTCTTCACCTGGCTTTAAGTCTTTTATCTCCTTATTTGATACCTTTGGAACTATCATACTTTTTACTGTTGGCTGAAGACTTCCCATAGAGCTGGTCAATTCTTTTCTAAGTTCTTCTATCTTACGATTCTTTTCTTTTGAAGCTCTTTCTTGTTCAAGACTTCTAAGTTCTTTTATTATAATATCTACTTCTTCTTTAGCTTGTCTTATAATTGAAAATGCTTCTGATTTAGCTTTTTCAATCATCTTATCTCTTTGACTGACCAATTTTTCAAGCTTTTCGTCATACTCTACTTTCAGTTTTTCAATCTCTTCTTTTAATCTTTCAGCTTCTTCTCTATCTTCTACTGCTTTGATTCTATTCTTTTCAACATTCTGTAACACATCTTCTAAAGCTATGTTTTCTGTATTTATATATTCTTTAGCACGTGAAATCACATAATCACTTAGCCCAAGTTTTCTAGAAATCTCAAACGCATTTGATTTTCCGGGAACACCTATAAGTAACTTATATGTTGGGCTTAAAGTTTCTATATCAAATTCAACTGCTGCATTTTCTACACCTGGTTTAGTAAGAGCATAATTTTTAAGCTCACTATAGTGAGTGGTAGCTATACATTTAGCTCCTACAGAATTTATATCTTCTAATACTGCTATTGCAAGGGCAGCTCCTTCAACAGGGTCTGTTCCCGCTCCTAACTCGTCAAATATAACTAAAGAGTCTGCTGTTACGTTTTGTAATATAGATACTATATTCGTCATATGAGATGAAAATGTTGATAGACTCTGTTCAATACTCTGCTCATCTCCTATATCTGCAAATACATTATCATATACACACATACTACTTCCATAATCAGCAGGTATATGAAGTCCACTTTGTGTCATAAGTGCAAATAGACCTACAGTTTTTATTGTAACAGTCTTACCACCTGTGTTTGGACCTGTTATCACCAATGTATGGAAGTCTCTTCCTAAATAAATTGTATTTGCTACTACCTTCTTTTTATCCAGCAGTGGATGTCTTCCATTTTTTATGTTTAAATATTTATCCTCATTTAAAGTTGGTTCTATTCCTCTCATCTGTATAGAAAGTTTTCCCTTTGAAAATGCAAAGTCCAATCTTCCAAGTATCTCTTGATTAGAAATTAAGTCTTCACTAACTTCTCCAACCATAGCAGAAAGCTCTGATAAAATTCTTTCTATTTCTTCTTGCTCACCTAGTTTTAACTGTCTCAATTCATTGTTCATCTCTACTATAGTCATTGGCTCTATAAAAAGTGTCGCACCAGAAGATGACTGGTCATGCACTATACCAGCTACTTGCGACCTATATTCAGATTTTACAGGTACTACAAATCTATCACCTCTTAGAGAAATTATTGCATCTTGTAAGTACTTTTGATAAGTAGTTGAACTTATTATTGAATTTAATTTTGACCTAATGGATTGATTTTTTTGGGCTATTCTTCTTCTGATATCTCTAAGTGTACTTGAAGCATTGTCAGATATTTCTACTTCACTAATTATAGCATTGTATATCTGGTCTTCTATGTCCTTGTATACATATAGAGAATTTGATAGAGATTGTATTATTGGATAATTAAAATCTTCTTCATCACTACTAGATAAGCTATTTCTTAATCTTCTAGCCACTCTTAAGGTATCTGCTATCATAATCAGACTTCCTGGGTCAAGAGAAGCACCTATATAAGCTCTCTTTACCTTATCTTCTATATCATGAATACCTTCCAACCCTACTGAACCTCTCTTTATAATAATTGATTGAGCTTCACTAGTTTCTTCTAGCATAGATTTCACTTCTACAAAATCAGTATTTGGTACTAAATTTTCTATATATTTTAGACCTAAAGAAGATGAGGCTTTCTTCTTTAACAAATCTATTATTTTATTGTATTCTAGAACTCTTAACGATTTCTCATTCATTTTCTATATTCACCATCCTCGATATTTTAACTTTTTTATTTAATTTTAAAAATGTATGTTTTCAAGCATTTCCAATAAAAACTGCAAGTTTTATTTCTTTTTCATTTCTAAAATTATTATATTTTTTCTCTTTTAGATATATTTTACACATATTTTGTATTATACTATGTATGTAGCTATCTATATATTATACATAAACATGCTTTATTTGTAATATAATCTGTTAAAAAATCTTCTTTAATATTTTTAAAGGAGTTTATTTTAGCTTATAAAAAAAAATAGCTACTTATATAGATAAATTAAGGAGGAACATGAGTCATGGGAAACGTATTAGAAGGATTAAAACCAGAAAGTGTTTTTAAAAACTTTGAGAAAATATCTCAAATTCCTAGAGGTTCTGGAAATGAAAAAGGCATAAGTGATTTTTTACTTAGCTTTGGTAAAAATTTAGGTCTTGAAACTATTCAGGATGAAAGCTTAAACATAATAATAAGAAAGCCTGCTACAAAAGGATATGAAAATTGTCCAGGTGTAGTTCTTCAAGGACATATGGATATGGTTTGCGAAAAAGAAAAGAATGTTGAACATGATTTTCTTAAAGACCCTATAAAATTAAGAATTGATGGTGACATGATATATGCTACTGGAACTACTCTAGGAGCTGACAATGGTATAGCTGTTGCTATGGGTATGGCTATATTAGAAGATAATACTTTAGAGCATCCTGCACTAGAAGTTTTAGTTACTGTTAATGAAGAAGATGGTATGAATGGTGCAGATGCACTAGACCCTAGCTTAATTAAAGGTCAATATATCCTAAATATGGACTCCGAGGAGGAAGGATACTTATTAGTTAGCTGTGCTGGTGGTAAAACTTGTGTTGTTAGTTTACCTGTTGAATACAAAAAAGTTGAAGGTGACAAACAAGGATTATTAGTTGAGGTTACTGGACTATTAGGTGGACACTCTGGTATGGAAATTGTTTTACAAAGAGCAAATGCTAACAAAGCAATAGCTAGAGTATTAAGTGTATTGAATGTTGATTATGAATTAGCTTCTGTTGATGGTGGTACTAAGCACAATGCTATACCTCGTGAAGCTAAATGTGTAATAGCTGTTAATAAAGCTGATGTTGAATCTGCTAAAAAACAAATAAATGACATTTTAACTGCATTTAAACATGAGTTTACTACTTCTGACCCTGGCATGACTTACTCAGTAGCTGAAACTTCTGTAGACAAAGTTCTTACTAAAGATTGCAAAGAAAAAGTTGTTCAAATGTCTTGCTTAACTCCTCATGGAGTTCAATCAGTAAGTCTTGATATAGAAGGATTAGTTGAAAGTTCTACTAACTTCGCTATAATTGAAACTAAAGAATCTACTATTGAATTTTTAACTTCTGTTAGAAGTTCTGTTATGTCTATTAGAGATGAAATCGCTGATAGAATAAGACTTTTGGCTCAAGCTTTAGGTGCTAATTACGACCTTATAGCTCAATACCCAGCTTGGGAATTTAAAAAAGGCTCAAAATTAGAAAAAATATGCAGTGAAACTTATGAGAAATTAACTGGTAAAGTTCCTACTGTTATGGCTCTACATGCTGGTCTTGAGTGTGGATTATTACTTGATAAACTTCCTCATGCTGAAGCTATCTCTATAGGACCAGATATGTTTGATGTTCATACTCCAAATGAACATGTTAGTATCCCTTCTGTAGCTAATGTTTGGGATTATGTTATTGAAATATTAAAATCTATGAACCAATATTAAATTTAAGTTTTGATTCTAAGTAGATTTTAATTTTAAGTAATCTATATAAAATTAACTCTGTAAATTAATACTACTGTTAGTATAATATTTACTTTCAATATTAACTTATAGAAATAAAGCCTAATGATAGATAATAACATGTATCATTAGGCTTTATTGTAATTTAAATATTATTAAGCTTTATTCTGTTTTAAAATTAATTCTTATACTATTTTAAATCTATTTCTTCCTTGTCTCTTAGAATCATAAAGAGCATTATCTGCTATTTGATACAGTTCATCATACTCTTGACCAGGCTTTGCTATAACTACCCCCATACTAATAGATAAACTTTCTCCATTTGGCAACTTAATGAGATGAATATGATTGTATACATCATTACATTTATTAATAAGTTCTTCCTTATTTATTATATCATTGATATAAACACTAAATTCATCTCCACCCAAACGACCTACTATATCATTTTTTGCAAAACTTTCATCAAGTACCTTTGCAACATCAATAAGTACTTTATCTCCTAACAAGTGACCATAAGTATCATTAATCGACTTAAAATAATCAATATCTATAATCAATAAAGCACCATTTTTTTCAGTTGATAAATTCAACAAATTTTGTGCAGTTAATTTTCTAATATATGCTGCATTATAAATATTGGTTAAACTATCCCTTTGAGCCTTATCTAACAATCTATTCTTTTCCTCTTTTTCAGAATCAATATTACATATTTTCCCGATTACATACATTGGTATTTTTCTATCATTATAAATTATTTTTGAAGTAACTCTAATCCAATGAAAAGTATCATCAAGCATAATAGAATACATTTCAGTTGTTCCATTTTCTTGTGATTTTATTACATCAAAAAACTTTTTATTATATTCTTTCCTTATTTTATCTCTTTCATTTTCTATATTGCCATTTTCACTTTCCTTATCATTTTTATCCAAACCATAATAAGTCTCAATACCCTTTTCTGGCATAGAAATTATCAATTTATCTTGCTTATAATCATACTCAAAAAAGTATTCACTTGTCATTTCATACAACTGAGTATGTTTTTTGAGTTCTAAAGATATCTTCTCGTTCATACTTGTACGAGTATGCAAACCAAATGCCATAAATCCAATAATACAAATTAATAAACTGGCTACAATAAAAATAGTCTCAATTGGATTCTGTTGCATAATATAAAGCAACGA
Organism: Clostridioides difficile ATCC 9689 = DSM 1296; assembly: GCF_001077535.1. GTDB lineage: Bacteria > Bacillota > Clostridia > Peptostreptococcales > Peptostreptococcaceae > Clostridioides > Clostridioides difficile. Next base: position 866,094 of record NZ_CP011968.1, on the reverse strand, counting down.
GAAGTCTTGTCTATATGTAGTATTTTGGTAGACAATTGATTGCATTTTTTCTGATGAAATACTTATAATAGCTTTATTAAATATATTCAATAATTCTTGTTTATCTTTTTTAATTATACCAAAACAAATACTCTTTGCTTTATAAGTTTGAGGAACTAGACGCACATTTTTATACTTAGGTTGATTCATATAGTACTGCATAGAATAACCTTCGCCATAAGTGTAATCTGCATAGCCTTTATTAACAGCTTCTATACACTCTTCTAAATTATCATACCAAACTATATTCTCTTCAAACTGACCATAATAATTAATACCTTTGGCTAGAGCTACACGTTTTCCATCTAAACTATTCTCATTTAATTTATTATTAATCATCATAGTATATTGAGTAGAAAGAAAAGGCCGAGACATAACTATATTATGTTCACGAGAGTATTCATAATCATAAATCATTCCTGCTACAATATCAATTTCACGCTTTTTAGTCATGTTTTCTAAATCTTCTTGAGATTTTACAGGCACAAGTTCAAATTCTAAGCCTGTTTTATCACATATATGATTTAACAAATCAATTGATATACCTCTTAATTCACCTGTATCTTTATCTATATTTTGAAATGGTGGTTTGTTTAAAAGTACTCCTACTTTTAATTTTTCTGTCTCTTTAATGTAATCAGTTTCTTCATCAGATAAAAACATTTGATTGTTCTCTGGTGTAAAGTATTTTTCATATAAAGTAGTTGAAAAATATGGGTCTTTCTGTTCAATATTATTAATTGCTGAGTTAAGCTTTTGAGTTAAATTTGTACTACCTTTAGGAGTAATGAAATAAAATGGTTTTGATGAAAATTTTGCTACAGTACGTACACCTTCTAGTGGGTTCATACTCACATTAAGAAGTACATCTGCTTTACCACTCTTTAGTGCTTCTAGTTGCTCATCATTTGTTTTACAATATACCAATTCAGGTGACATAAGATTCATCTTACAATACTCATCTAACTCTTTAAGCCTAGTATCAGAATTTTCTATTACAGCAATACGGATTTTTTTCACATCTTGTGAACTCATTATGTTATCAATATCTGTATTTTCATATAATGCTTGTAGTACTGTATTTGCTACTCCATAATTATTCCCTGCATAATTATATATTTTTTGCATTGGCTCATTGTATAACATACCTCCCATTATATCAATTTCACCATTTTCTAACATCTTCATTAATTTTGTAATAGATTCATTTATATCTCCAGGAACTTGAACAAATTCATAATTCCATCCAGTATACTGTGCAATTTCTAGTAAATATTCATATGTATACCCAAAATAGTTACCTTGCTCATCTATTTCAGTTAAACCTTTTTGAATAGGATAAGCAACACGAATGGTACGATTATCATTACCTATAGCGTTGATACCAAAAGAAAATATGCAAGAAGTGAATATAGATGTAATTACAATAATTAATAAAAGTAATTTTTTTAAATTCACTACACAATCCTCCATATAGTTAAGATTTACAGTATAAATTACTGCATAAACTTGTAGACATGTAAAAATAGATTAGTATATAAAAGGATATATAAATCTACTTAGAAATTTAAATATCCTTAATATATACAATATATTTAAATTATAACTCATTTATATGTCTATTACAACAAATTTACCCTGCTAAATACCTACTCTATATCCCATAATTTTACAAGTTGTAGTGAAGTTTAAGTTCTATCTCACCTCAAATTTAGCAGTGTTTCTATTTACAGTTCTTTTATATTTCACATCTGGATAACCCAATATAAATGAAGTGATAACAGCTTCGTTCTCGCTCATTCCTAACAGTTCTTTTATCTTTGGCTCTACATTTGATGCCATAACAAAAAATCCATTATAACAAATTCCTAATCCTTGAGAATAGGCCATAAGTTCCATATTAGATGCAGCCAGTCCTCCATCTACATAAGCACTTCCACCTAGAGACATATCTCCTACAACTACCATAAGTAGTGGGGCATCATAAAATAAAGAATCATTTCCGTTCTCTTTATATCTTTTGTACATTTTCTTAAATGTATTTTTATAGATAGAACGTACAGGGTCATTGTCATCAGTATCTAATGCCAAATTATAAAGACCTTGTATTGCCAGTTCTTTCACTTCTTTTAGCTTTTCTTTTACTAATATGTATCTTATAGGCTGTCTATTACCACCTGTTGGTGTGTATCTACCAGCTTCCACTATGTTTTTTATTTTTTCTTCTTCTACCTCTATATCTTTATATTGTCTTATACTTCTTCTAAATTTAATAAAATTCAATAACTTTTCGGGTTCTAATTCAAAACTTTCACGATTGTATTCTATTACTTCATTTTTATCAAATCCTTGCATTTCTATTGCATCTGTTGGGCAAATTGCCATACAGTGACCACAGTTAATACAGAGAATATTTTTAACCTTTGCTTTATCATCCTTAACTTTTATTGCATTTACAAGACAGTCTGATTCACACATACCACAGCCTACACATTTTTCTAAATTTATGTCTATCATTCCAAATTATTCCTCCTTTTAAAAAATTTACTTTAGTATAAAACAAATAGTTGTCTAAGTCAATTTTTATTTTTTTAACAATATACTAGCCTTAACTACACTTTAATGGAGAAAAATATACATAAATTGGAACTTAAATTAGAACTTATTCAAAGTAAAAGATAAAAGAAGTAGATGTCTAAAAGTGAACTTTTTAGTTAATTAGATATTCTTTATTGTATGAAATCAAGTGGATATTTATCATTTCAACAATAAAAAAGGCTTACCTCTATTTTGGATATGTCCCTGTCAAGTAGACAGACTAAAAAAAGGCTATCTTTATGCACTGAGATAGCCCCTTTTCCCAACTACTATTGTTTATCTTAATATTAGTCAATAAATTTAATTTGCTATAACCTGTAAGTTACATTTTAATTTGATGTAACTTTAAATTACATTTTTAAGTAATATCTTTAAATTATATTCTTAAAATATATCATTAAACTACATTTTAATTAATCTAAAAACTATATCTTAATTAATCTAAGAAACTTACATTATAATCTTTTAGTTTCCCATTATCATATACAATCTTTGCACTAAAGATATTTCCAGTCTTAGCCCAATTTAAGAACAGCCTGTCACCTTCCCACATATTTAAATCGAATATTTTATCATTATCAACCCAAATTAAATTTCCTTCTTTACAATCATTTAAATCTTTTTCAGATAATTCACCTTCAAACTCATCTGAGAAATACAAAAACATATACCAATCTTCTTCATCTTTAAATTTTGGAAAAGTTATCAACCCTTTATATGACAATGATTTAAGAGTAAGACCAGTCTCTTCTTTTACTTCTCTAATTACACATTCTTCTGGGGTCTCTCCTTGTTCAAACTTTCCTCCAACTCCTACATACTTACCTTCATGTATATCATCTTTCTTTTTATTTCTGTACAACATCAAAGTCTTGTCATCTTTTTCTATATAACAAATAGTTGTAAGTTTCATGTATCTCGCCTTGCTTTCTCTTTATATTCTCAACTAATTATTTTCAGCACTTTCAAGCACATCACTTATATTCTTCATTGCATTAAGAGAAAGCTCTGCAAATTCATCAAATGGAATCCCTATATCTTCTATACTTCTCATTGCATCTCTATTTACATTTGAAGCAAATCTCGTTTCTTTCATTCTTTTAATAACAGACTTAGTCTTTACACTGGTAAGTTTTTTATCTGGATAAACTAAAGCTATAGCAGTTATAAACCCAGTTATAGGGTCTGCTGCATATATTGCTTTTTCCATTAGGCTAGTTCTTGTAACTCCCATTCCATCATGATGACCAAGTATTGCTCTATACATTTCTTCGTCACCGAAGTTTTCTTTTTTAAGCAGTTCTACTGTTGTTGTAGCATGTCCTTCACATATTTCTCCTGGCTTTCTTCCAACTATATCTGAATCCAAATCATGTAAAAGACCTGCCACTGCCCACTCTTCTTCTTTTTCTGGCTCTAGTCTTTTGGCTAATTCTCTCATAACAGCTTCAACAGCATAACAATGTTTTCTCATTCTATCAGTTTCTAAATACTTAAATAAAATTTCTAAAGCTTCTTCTCTCATTTTCACCAATCCCCCTGTTTTTTCACATATATGATATTTTTATATATTAATACACATAAATTCAAGTTTTTATATATATTCATGTATATTTTTCATGTTATATCTATTCTACACCTTTATAGTAGTGTCCTGCAACTGTTCCAATTTCATCTAATTTCTTATACAAGTCTGTAGCCTTTTTTCCAAGTTTATAATTATTACTCAATACCTCAATGTGAGCTTCAATAACCTTTTTAACCATCTCACTATCTTCAACTGTAAAATCTATCCTAAATACATCTATTCCAATTTCCTCTAACTCATATAGATTGTCCAACATACAAGTAACCTTCGAATTGTAAATTGTACTTCTACAGAATATATCTTGTGTTATCCTATAACTTGCATCCGTAAAGTCTCTTAAAGCATAACTACTTTCCTTACATTTAGCAACTCTCTTGTCCTTTTTACAATCTCTAACAACTACTCCCATAGGACAGTATTCTGTAACCATCATAGGAGCATATCCATATATTACTGCTTCAATTTCTACATCTGTATATTTTAAAGTTTGTTTAATTTCATTTAAGTTTAGTTCTTGTGACAAACAAACTGTACTTGCTCCCTCTTCTTTGAAGTGGTTTATACTTTCACTATTGAATGCATTTAAGTAGCAATCTATATTTAAGTCTTTTTTCTTAAAGTATTCCATAGAGCCCCAGTTACCAATTTGAACCTTATTAATTCCTTTTATATTATCCAATATCTCAAATTGCTTGTACTCTTTATTTCTAACAATCCTTGGTGCTGAATAGATTAATTTTTTGTTAGTGACTGCTGTATTATAGTGGTTCTTATTCAAAGTATCTATTTTACTTGTATTTGACAAAGTATCTATGTTATTTGTATTTGAACCCATTAGTTCTTTAGGAGTATCTAAAGACGAAGAAGTATCTAAATCCATAGAAATACTTGAATCTATAGAAATATTTGAATCTATAGAAATACTTGAGACCATTTGTAAAGCTTTTGATAATGTATTTATATCTTCATAATAGATTAAATCTACATTATAATTTAATACTGCTTCTAATTGCTCCAAGTTCTTAACTTTAACTCTAATCTTAGGAACTGTATCAAGTTTTTTCTGTTTATTTACTCTATTTGGCTGGTATTTTAATCTATTCTTCTTAAATTTTCTATCTTTTATCTTTATTCTTTCTTCATCTAAAAGCTCAATACAATCCCTTCTCATTTGATTTAACACACTTATAGGCATACTTACACCTTCATCCAGGTCAATTTCTATCTCTTTTAACTTATATGGTGTATTTCCAAGCTTTTGAATTTGTGTTTCTATTTTTTCTTTACTTAAAGCCACCTTTATAGCTTTTTCAACTATTTTGTCTCCTTCTACCACCGATTTATTTCCACAAAAATCACTTATAAAAAGCTCTGGCTTTTTACCTAGTTTAATACTCACTTTTGCACGTATATTAGTTTTTATGAACTCTTTATCTTGCTGAAATGTAGCTTGTACTCTATCCATCAATTCGCTGTCAGAAGTCTTATATATAAGCTGATTTCTCTTTGCTTCTCCAACAAAATCTAATTCTATCAAATCCCCTTTATGTGCTATTGTAGTTATCTCTCCATCCTTTATTATTCTTCCAATAGTACCTCCACCTAAGTTAATTCCATCACCTTTCTTAAGCGTATTTTCTAGCATTACTCTAAGTCTTTTGTTCTTTCTATTATAATCTAAAACTTTTCCAATATATAGCCCTTGATTATTAGGTCTATTAGAGTTCATTATATCCTTACCAACTTCACCTAATATATATCCTTTTGTAAACTTTCTATTAAATATGGTATACAAATTATTTATTATTTCCTCAGAAATACTTATTTTTTTCTTATCTACAAATTCATTAATCGCTTCTCTATATCCTGAAACCACAGTAGCTACATACTCTGGCTTTTTCATTCTACCTTCAATTTTTAAAGATAATACACCTGCTTCAATTATTTTATCCAAATCTTCTATAGTACTTAAATCTCTAGGACTCAACAAATAATCTCCATTACTTTTTACTACTTCTCCTGTATTTATATCTATCAACTCATACTTTTGTCTACATGGCTGTGCACACCTACCTCTATTTCCAGACCTATTGCCTATCATACTACTCATAAGGCATTGACCCGAGTAACATACACATAAAGCCCCATGTACAAAAACTTCTATATCTACAGTTGTATTTTCACAAATCCATTTTATCTCATCAACATTTAATTCTCTTGCTAAAACAACTCTATCAAACCCTACACTCTGAAGGTATTTTACATCTTCTAAGGAATGTGCTACCATTTGAGTGCTTGCATGTAGTTCAAAGTCAGGTAATAGTTTTTTTATAAGTCTTGCCATTCCTATATCCTGTACTATTAAAGCATCAATATCTATATCGTATAAAAATTTTACATACTCTACAAAATCTTCTATTTCATACTGTTTTATCAATGTATTTACAGTAACAAAGACTTGCACTCCCCTTATATGAGAGTATTTAACAGCCTCAATCAGCTCATTTCTATCAAAGTTATTTGCAGATGCTCTAGCACTAAAGTCTTTACCACCTAAATACACAGCATTTGCTCCGTTTTGAACTGCTGCTTTTAATGAATCAAAAGAGCCTACTGGTGCAAGTAATTCTATTTTTTTCATATTTTTCTCCTCTATTTATACTTGTTAGGTTAATATAATTATATCTATAACTTAAATATTTGTATTAAATTTATATATTTCTTACTATATTTTAAATTCTTCAATCAATTTATATATTAGTTATTTATATTTGGTTCATTTGAGTTAACATATACATTATTTACTATATTTAGTATATTTCTATTAACTTATATATTTATTACTGTATTTTAAATTCTTCAATTAATTTATATACTGCTTACTAAATTTAAAACATTTTAATTAATTTGTACACTGTTTACTATACTTGAAATACTTCTATTAATCTATATATTGCCTACTATACTTAAGACATTTTAATTAATTTATACACTGCTTACTATATTTTAAATTCTTTAATTAATCTATACAATATTTGCTATATATAAAGTATATCAAATAACAGCTTCATTTTTTTGTAAATTTACAGAAAGTTAATTTTCATTAAATGAATCATCTTTATTGATAAACATAATTCCAAAGACCACTGCCAAAATAAAAAAACATATTAGTATTGATTTTTCCACGAAAATTTTTGTAAAAAAAGTTCCTAAAATAGCTCCAGATATAAAGAATATAATAATAGCATAATACTGTAAACTCTTTTTTATCATAAAAATATTCTTAGTATGTATATAATGAAATAAAGTTTCTGTAGCACTTCTTAAATTTCCAGTACACATTGTCGTTGCAAAACTATTCCCATTTACTTTTCTAAAACTCTCTACTTGCATTGAACAAATAAAAGAAATAGCAACATTTACAAACATATTAAATCTTCCTCTAGGAATAAATGAAACAATAAGTATTGTAATCATTTCAATTATAATGATAACCTGACGCCAATGAATCTTTGTCTTATTATTTGTAAAATACTTTCTTATCTTCTCGGCTATAAATACACCTAACATAAATGCCAAAATAGGAATCAAATAATAAAATGATTCCTTTACATTACCTTCTGCTATATTAAGCCCAAACAAAACTATATTTCCAGTTTGTGCATTAGCAAAGACTTTACCTCTTACCACATAAGTATAAATATCCAAAAATCCTCCTGTTATTGCCAACAAAGAACATAAAAAGAATGATTCAGACATCTGACTCTTGCTTGTCATATATAAACCTCTCGCTTTCTAATGATAGATACAAAATCAAAATCATTTTAGATTCTATTTTTCATTGATATAAAAAAATTATTTATATTTAAATATTGTCTATATTTATACATCATTTATATTTATTTATATTTAAACATTATCTATATCTATATAGCATTTATATTTATACATTAAAAGAAGCTGTCTCAAAAAACAAGAGACAGCAAATCTTTTAGTTTATTCCACATTTTTTGCATCATTATTTAACCCTGTACATTTTAACTGTAAATCATAAGCTTTGTTTTGAAACTCAGAAGCTAAGTTTTCAGCTATAGTAGCTCTTTCATTTGCTTCTTCAAGTTGAGTACTTAACTCCTCAATCTTGTTTTTATAAGCATCTAACTCTGCTCTAGAACCTTCTGTCGTATTACTAAGTTCGAATATTTCTTGCTTTTTATTTTCTATAATCTCAATTAACTCTTTCATCTTAGTTTCAGCTTCACGATTTTCTGCTTCTTTTTCTGCTATCGTAAGCTTTAAAGATTTGATTTCTAATTGAAGCTCTTCATTAGATGCTCCAACCTTCTTACTCAATTCTTCATTCGCTTTAATCAACTTCTCATTCTCATCTGAACATTCAAATAAAAGGTCTGATATATTTAATGCAGTTAATATCGCAGCAACTGATAAGCTCAATTTCGGGTTTTGACGTGTTATTTTATCCATTTCTTTGTCTACAAAATCAGCAATACTAATCATAAACTTCTCTGATTTGTCTCCAACCATTGGATATTCAGCGCCATGGATTTTAACCATTACTTTGTTCATCCTAACCTCCCCCGACATTAGTTGTTAATTTGATCTTAAGTTAGCATTTAATTTTTCGCTTAATTCACTTAATATCTTATCATGCACCTTAGCTACATCTTCATCTGTTAGAGTTTTATCTTTACTTCTATAAGTTATTGAATATGCAATTGACTTGTATCCAGCTTCTATTTGAGAACCTTTGTAAACATCAAATAACTTGTAGCTTTCTACTAATCCTTGACCATTTTCCTTTATTATATCTTCTATTTGTTTTACAAATACATCATCTTTAACAATAAGAGCTATATCTCTTGATGTAGATGGATATTTTGGTAATGGCACATAATTCTTTGTTCTATCAGAATTATCAAATACAAAGTCAATATCTATTTCAGCGACATAAACTCTTTGACCTAGATTGTAGTTTTCTATAACATCTGGATGCAATTCACCTAATGTACCTACATATTTATTATTATACACTATTTTAGCACATCTACCAGGGTGGAAGGTAGTATTATTATCTTGAGGTTCAATTTCATAACCTTTAAATCCGACATTTACAAGTATAGTTTCTATAGTTCCTTTTAGTGCAAAGAAGTCAACATCTTTACCATACATACCTACACACATTCTATTTTCTTCCTTAGGTAATTCTGAATCTTGTGGGATGAATATATGTCCACACTCAAATGCAGATACTTCTTCTATTTTATGAGATACATTAGTTGATAAAACATCTAACATATTTGGTATTAAAGTAGTTCTCATTACAGAAGTTTCTTCTCCTAATGGGTTAAGTAATTTAACAAAATTTCTCTTTGCATTACCTTCTGGTACTCTTATCTTATCTACTCCCTTAGGGCTTACAAATGAATATGTTAATATTTCATTTAATCCTACAGCAGTTGAATTATCTTTTAAAGCATCCATGAATTTTTGTTTTGAAGTTTTAATTCCTGCTGTCGTATTTCCTTCTAATTGTACAGAAGGTATATTCTCAAATCCATAAATTCTAGCTATTTCTTCCCATACATCAGCTTCTTGTTCCATATCTGTTCTAAAGCTTGGTACATCTATTTCTAATTTATCATTAGCTACCAAATTACATTTAAACTCTAATGATTCTAAAATTCCTACAAACTGCTCCATTGGTACATCTACACCTAATAGGTGGTTAATTCTTTGAGGATTTACTACCAATTTTTTAGGTTCTGGTTTATTTGGATATACATCTACAACACCTTTTAAAACTTTTCCTGCTCCTAACATTTCAACAAGTTGTGCAGCTCTATTTGCTGCTATCTCTGCAAGATTAGGGTCTAAGTCTTTTTCATTTCTTGAAGATGCTTCTGACCTAATACCAACTTTTTTAGCTGTCATTCTTATGTTTTCTGGTTTGAAATTGGCACTTTCAAAAAGTACAGTCTTCGTATTAGAAGTTATTTCTGAGTTAGCACCACCCATTACACCAGCTAAACCAAGTGATTTTTCTCCATTTGTTATAACTAGCATATCTTTGTCTAATGTTCTCTCAACATCATCTAATGTTACAAGTTTCTCTCCATCTTTAGCATTTCTTACTACTATTCTTCCAGTCTCTACTTGATTTATATCAAAAGCATGAAGTGGTTGACCAAGCTCTAACATTACGAAGTTTGTTATATCGACTATGTTACTTATAGGTCTTACTCCTGCTTCTGTAAGTCTTCTTTGCATCCAATATGGAGAAGGTTCTATTTTTACATCTGTAACCATTCTAGCAACATATCTTCTACATAAATCTGGATTATCTATCTCAACTTTGAAATCTATCTCTTCGTCACTTTCTTTTACTTCGATTTCAGGATATTTTACTTTTGTTCCTATAGTTGCAGCTGCTTCTCTAGCTATACCCATCATGCATTTACAATCAGGTCTGTTTGAAGTTAATTCAAAATCTATTAAAGCATCTTTTAATCCTAAAACATCTTTTATATCTTTTCCTAATTCATAAGAATCTTCGTGGTCTAAAATATATATACCACCTCTTTTATACTCCTCAATGTAATGTTCATCTATACCTAGTTCAGCTGCTGAACACATCATACCATCTGATAATTCACCTCTGAAATCAGTCTGTTTGATTTCAACTCCTCCAGGTAACTTAGAACCATTTACAGCTACTGGAATATAATCTCCTTCTGATATATTTGTAGCTCCTGTAACTATTTGAACAACTTTATCTCCAATATCTACTTTGGTTACAACCAACTTATCAGCATTTGGATGTTGTTTTATTTCTAAAATCTTTCCAACCAATATATTTTCTATTTCTTCACCATAATAATCTATTGTTTCAACTTTAGTTCCTGTCATTGTCATTTTATCAGCGAACTCTTTTACATCCATGTCTATATCAACATAGTCTCTAAGCCATTTTAAAGATACTAACATCTACATACCCTCCTAATTAAAATTGATTTAAGAATCTCATATCATTTTCGAATAATAATCTAATATCATCTATTTCGTATTTAAGCATTGCAAGTCTTTCAACCCCAACTCCAAATGCAAATCCACTGTAAACTTCTGGGTCTATTCCACAATTTCTAAGCACATTTGGATGAACCATACCTGAACCTAATATTTCTATCCAACCTTCATATTTACACATTGGGCAACCTTTACCACCACATTTGAAACAAGTAACATCAACCTCTGCACTTGGTTCTGTAAATGGAAAGTTGTGAGGTCTAAACTTAGTTTTGATATCAGAACCAAACAATTTTTCAACGAAGATATCCATAGTTCCTTTAAATTCTGCCATAGTAACATCTTTTCCAACAACAAGCCCTTCTATCTGATGGAACATTGGTGAGTGTGTAGCATCTGGCGAGTCTGACCTAAAACATCTACCTGGTGCAATTACTTTTATTGGTAACTCTTGACTTCTCATAGTTCTTACTTGAACTGGAGATGTTTGAGTTCTAAGTAATACCCCATCATTGATATAGAATGTATCGCTCATATCTCTTGATGGATGGTCTTTAGGAGCGTTTAATGCGTCAAAGTTGTTTTCAACAGTCTCAACTTCTGGCCCTTCTGCTATAGAGAATCCCATTCCGATAAATATATCTGTTACTTCATCTATAATTTGAGTTATTGGATGCTTCTTCCCAACCTTTAAAACTTTTCCTGGTTGAGTAACATCTATCACTTCCTCTTTTAATTTTCTTTCTTTTTCAATAGCATTTATTTCTTCTTTTTTGGAATTTATGCTAAGTTCAATGTTTTCTCTTACCTCATTGGCAACCTTACCAACTACTGGTCTTTCTTCAGCAGATAATTTACCCATTTCTTTAAGTATGGCAGTTATCTCACCTTTTTTTCCTAAGTACTTAACTCTTAAACTTTCTACACTTTCTATGCTTTGTGCTTCTTTTATTTCAGCCAAAGCTGCTTCACGTAAAGCAAGTAATTTTTCTTGCACACATATCACCCTTTCGTTTTTTTGTATAAAAAAAGCCCCTCAATCCCTGTCTAGGGACGAAAGGCTATAGTTTCGCGGTACCACCCTAGTAGTTTAACAATTTAAAAATCATCAAACCACCTCTAACAAACTTAACGCGTTTTTAACGTCAAAGCCTACTGTAAAATTTCAGCTCTGTTACTCCAGAGGGAACTTCTCATGACCTCTTAGAAAACACTCCCAGCCTAGGTGTTTATCTCTTTACTAAGTTTAATCAAAATACTTTCCTCTTTCATTGCATTTACAATATTATATTGTTTATTTTAGTATTATATCATTTCCATTCAAATTATGTGACTATTTTTAATATATATCCAATACATAATTAATTTAATTATTTTTTATATAATATATATCTAATGCATAATTAACTCAATTATTTTTTATATAATATACATCTAATGCATAATTAACTCAATTATTTTTTATATAATATACATCTAATATATAATTAATTTAATTATTTTTTTAATATATATTGACTATTTTTGATACTCTACTATTTAATTCAAGATTATAACATGACATTATATTTATTACAATACATTAAATTAAGTATTTTTTTATTTCATACATCAGTATAGCAGAGCTTATCGCAGCATTTAACGACTCGGCTTTACCATATATAGGTATCTTAACCAAAATATCAGACTTTGATACAAGTTCTTCATTTATTCCATTTGCTTCGTTTCCTATCACCAATGCTACTTTTGAGCCATAATCTATTTTGTCATAAAAATTTTCTGTATTTAAGTAACTTGAAACTATATTAAAATCCAATGATTTAAGCATGTCCACAGTTTCATCTTGTGAAGCATCAATTATATTCATATCAAAAATAGAACCCATAGTAGACCTAATTACTTTTGGGTTGTATATATCGACACATCCCTTTAGTGCTATTATGGCATCTACTCCAGCAGAATCAGCAGTCCTTATTATAGTCCCCATATTTCCTGGGTCTTGTATTCTGTCTAAAATCAATACAAATTTATCTTTTTTATTTATACTTTCACTTAATTTTTTTTTCTTAAATGAAACTACACCTATTATTCCTTGAGTATTTTCTGTATCCACTAATTCTTTAAAGTTTTTATTAGTAGTCTTGTATATCTTTGTGTTTTTTTTATCCAAATCTTCTAATAGTTTTACATGTTCTTTCTTATTTTCAAATTCTTCATTGATAAATACATAATCAAGGTTTGCCATACATTCAAGTGCAAGCATTACTACTCTGTATCCTTCTATTATGAACTTTGACTCTTTATTCCTATTCTTTGATTTTAATAGTGCTCTTGTATACTTTAACTTTTCATTATCCTTACTGTTTATATTTGTAATCATTTTATCTAAATGCTAATAACTTATAAATTTTTATATTAGCACAGCCTCCTTACTTTTAATTTAATTTCTCTTTATCTAATCTTACAAATAAATACTACCTTCGATTAAAAAAATAGTATCATATAACTATTCATAATTATATGATACTATCTACTTTCATTGCAATTAAATATATATTAAATAGTAAATTATCTTCTTCTAATTATCCCCTTATTTCCAGATGTTATCGCTGTTATACTAGTATTTTGACCGATTATAACTAGGATACTTCCGGCTGTAAGTTCCTCATCTGGAGAAGGTGTAACATTTATATTTTTACCTGTTTTTATAGCAAGTACAGTTATCTCATATCTAGCTCTTAATTCAAGCTCTATAAGTGTCTTGCCAACCCAACTATTTGGAGTTACGATTTCAACAATTGAATACTCTGGGTCAAGTTCAATATGGTCTAATATATTATCCGAAACTAAATTGTGTGCAACTCTTACTCCCATATCTCTTTCTGGAAATACAACTCTATCTGCACCAATTTTATAAAGAACTTTAGCTTGTAATTCATCCTTTGCCTTACATATTATCAACTCTACACCCATTTCTTTGGCTATAAGAGTCGCCATTATAGATGCCCTTATATCAGAACCTATTGCAACTACTGCTACATCAAAGTTACCTAAACCTAATGACCTTAACGCTTGCTCATCAGTAACATCCACTATAAGTGAATGGGTTACCTTGTCAGATATACTTTGAACTGAATCTTCATTTTTGTCTATTGCCATTACTTGATGTCCTAAAAGATGCATAGTAGACGCAACTGAACTTCCAAATCTCCCACACCCAATGACTATATATTGCTTCATCTCGAAACTTCCTCCCTAATACACAATTTATATAATATCTCTTAAATTAATTGTTTACACATACAAAACTTATATACTTTACACATACAAAACTTATATACTTTACACATACAAAACTTATACACAATATATAATTTTATATACACAGATTAATTTAATTTTGATTTACCTTTTTATTTGTATTTTATTTCCCTGTTTTTTTATTTCATTAATTAATTTTGTTCATTAGTCGATTTTATTTCTTCATATAATTACATCTAGGCTCATTTATTTTATCAACAGATTTACAGTGCTACTCTAAATCCATTATAAATTTATACTACTTCTTGGTAACTTAACCAACCATAATTTTACCTTCTGCATATCTGATTGGTTGACTCTTTCTTCTACCACCAGAAAGTATAGCCATAAATAAAGTAAGAGAACCAACTCTACCCATAAACATAAAGATTATTATTATAATCTTACCTAAAGCATTTAAGTTTGGAGTTCCAGCTAAACTTGAACCAACTGTAGCAAGTGCTGATGTAACCTCAAAAGCTGATTGAACTAATGTAAAATTAGGCTGAGTTATTGAAATAATCAATGTTCCAAAAATAACTGCTGATATACTGATTACAAATATACCAAGAGATTTTTTTATAGTTGATGGAGCTAATCTTCTTTCAAAAGCTTCTATATCTGATTTTCCTGATAGAAAACTTCTAACTGTAATGATTAAAACAGCTAGTGTTGTTGTTTTTATACCCCCACCAGTTGATGCAGGTGATGCTCCAATAAACATCAAAATTATCATTACAAATACACTACTTTCTCGTAAAGTAGCTAAATCAAGCGTATTAAAACCAGCAGTTCTTGCTGTTACTGATTGAAATATTGCTGATAGTACTTTTCCCTTTAAAGGCAAGTCCGCCATAGTAGCTTTTTGATTAAATTCTATAAGAAAAATAAATAATGCACCCACAAAAATAAGTGTAGCAGTTGAAAACAATACAACCTTAGAATGCACATTTAATTTTGAAAATCTTCTTTTTCTTACAATATCAAGTACAACAGGGAATCCTAGCCCTCCAAGCACTATAAGTGCGCAAACAGTCATTGATACTGTAAAGTTGTTTACATAAGAATTTAACGATGTAAATGGGCCACTTACACTGCCCATCAAGTCAAATCCGGCATTACAAAACGCTGATATTGCGTGAAATACACTATACCATATCCCTTTAGACAAACCAAATTGTGGAATAAAGACAGTTGATAAAACCAGTGCACCTATTCCCTCTATTGTTATGGTTATTATTAATACAAATCTTGTAAGTCTTACAAGTCCCGATAAATCAGCTTGATTTAATGACTCTTGTATTAATAATCTTTCTCTTAGTTGTATTTTTTTTCGTGCCATAAGTGAAAACATTGTGGCTACGGTCATAAATCCAAGACCACCAATTTGTATCAATGTTATTATAACTATCTGTCCAAATAAACTCCAATAAGTTGCTGTATCTACCATAACTAGACCAGTAACACAAACCGCTGAAGTAGCCGTAAATAGAGCATTTAATAAGCCTATACTCTCTCCACTCTGCGACGCTATCGGGAGTGTTAACAACAATGCTCCGATTACAATAATCGCAGCAAACCCAGATACCATTATTTGAGTAGGACGCATTCCATCTGCGTAGAGAATAAGTCTTCTAACTATTGTTTTCAACTTTCTTTATACCTCCTTAACATAAAATCACTACTGTTAAGACCCTTAATTTGTTTATTTTTAGAGCTTTCCTCTAAATTATTATTCTATTATAGTATAAATATTGTATAAAGACAATGATAGTAATTTTTATAATTTCTGTTTGGAATATTTTAAATTTTTATATATATCTTTTAATTTAAATTGCACCAAAAACATCTATATTTTTTACATATAATAGGTCTAAAACTATCATAGCTTTTACTATTTTGTACTTAAAATTTATTTATCATTTTACCAGTATAAATTTCATATACTTTTTTGAAGTTAAATTTTTTATATTATTTATAATCTTATCTATATCTTTATGTTAAATTTTCTTAACATGCATTTTTTATATTTAATATAGTAAAATAATTAATAACTATATCCATGATTGGAGGATTTTTATGGTTAAATCCAAGAAGAAAATATTTGTTTTTCTAATTTTAATTGCAGTTTTTATTATATTTGCATCATACATAAGAAATTATACTAATGATACAAAAAAAGATTCTGTTAGAGGAACTATTCCTTTTGAAAAAATGGAATATAAGCGTCCTAATATACAGTCAATTTGCGAAAACATTAACAAGTGCAACGACAAACTTTTAACAGCTAAAACAGCTAAGGAACAATTAAATTTATTTAATGAAGTTGATAAAATTTATCAAGATTTTTACAGTACACTTACTATAGCAAAAATTAGAAATAACATAGATTCATCAGACGAATTTTACTCTAAGGAATATAAGTATCTTATGAGTAAATCAGTAGATGTTGACATGTCATACAAAGACTTTCAAGATAGATTTGTAACTTCTAAATTCTCTAAAGAATTAGAAAAAGAACTTGGAAAGGATACATTTAATTATCTAAAGAACATTGGAAAACTTAATTCTAAAGAAGTTGAAGGTTTGCTTAAAAAAGAGCAAGACCTAGTTGTAAAATATGAAGACTTATTAGCTAAATCTACAGTATCAATAGATGGTATAGAGGTAGACTTTGAAGAAGCCTTGTCAAGACCAAATCTTAGCCCTGAAGAATATGTGAAAATTTATTCAGATTACTTAAAAAAATACAATCCTATATTTGGTAACATATTCTTAGAACTTATACAGACAAGAACTGAAATAGCAAGTAAGCAAGGATTTAAGAATTATATAGATTATGCCTATATGAACCTAAACAAAGACTATTCTCAAGAAGAAGCTAAAAAATTTAGACAAGACGTAAAAGATTACATAGTTCCATTATATAGAGAGATTTCATCTAAACCATCTGATTCTTCTATTTATATTAAAGTATATAAAAATCGCTCATTTAGGAAGTTTGATAAAGTACTTGAAGATATATCTCCAAAACTAAAAGAGAGCTTCGACTATATGAAAAAATATGACTTGTACGATTATTCTTCTGGAAAAAACAAATCACCTGGAGGATATACTACTTATATAAATAAATATAAAGCACCTTTCTTGTTTAATACATGGGACAATTCTTTTTTAGGTGTTACTAGTTTTGCTCATGAGTTTGGTCATTTTTATAATTACTACAACAGTATTAACTTAAATAATAAGATACAACCAAGTATAGATGTATGTGAAGTTCATTCAACATCTTTAGAAATTCTATTTTATAAATATTTTGATGATTTTTTTGGTAAACAATCTGAAGCTATAAAAAAAGAACACTTATCGATTGTTTTAAATACTATTATTGATGCTTGTCTTTATGATGAATTTCAAGAAATTATATACAAGAATCCATATATGAGTCTAAATGATATCAATAAATTGTTTTTTGATTTAGAGGAAGAATATGGAGTTTCCAATAATATACTTAGAGAAAAAAATGCTCCTTTTTGGATACTTGTATCTCATAACTTCCAAGTTCCTTTTTATTACTTGAGTTATGGTCTTGCATCTGATGTATCACTTCAGATATGGCAATTATCACAAGAAGATTACAGAAAAGCTGTTGATGTATATATGGATTTTTTAAATCAAAATACTGATGCTGGATTTAAAGATGTGGTAGAAAAGGTAAATTTACAATTACCTTTCCAAAATGGAAATTTAGAGGAAATAAGCTCTACTTTATATGATTATTTTGGTATAGATAATCCACTTGAACTAAAAAATGCTTCTTAATTTCTAATACTTTATACTCATTCTTAAGATTTAGTATTAGATTGAAATAAGTGATATTTTTTCACACACAATTAATGTTTAATAAAATTATATGGTAAAGTATCAGAAATTTTTAAGACTCTTGTCTTTATAATTTCTGATACTTTATTTATTAATAATATTATTATTTTTTTATATATATAATTAAAAGGATTGTGGAAATCAATAAAAATATCCCTGTAAAAATAGCACTATTCATATGGAACTTAATAGAACTTGCATCTGTTACCTTATTATTCTTAATCCAGAACCCACAAACCATAGTTGAAAGAAAAAGTAAAACAGTGATAAGACTTGAACCAATAGTTATAATTTTCATCTTACATCAACATCCTCTCCAATAATATTTTCTATTAAAATATCAATGAATTTATCTCGCTCATATTTATTCTTTATATTTATACCACTGTATAACTGAAATGATTCTGTAGATAAAGCAGAAATCTGTATTGGTAAAATAATTTGCAGGGCAATGATTCTTAGACTCATTTCATCTTTTTTATTTCCAAAAATTTTACGAAGCATAGGGACAATATCAAGTTCTGCTTGCATATCTCCATTGGTTATACATTGATTCAACACAAAAGGAAGCACTTTTTCATAATGTAATCCAGTATCACACAATTTTTTTAATAAATTTTTCAAATCTTCAATAGGTCTTAGAGTATATACACTATCGTCATATAACTCTGCTATTATATTTGACATCACATCTCCTATGGCAGTACTCAACAAATTATCCTTTGTTTTAAAATGATAATTTATTAAACCAACTCCAACATTTGCACGCTCAGCAATTTTTCTAACTGTAATCTCCTCAATATCATCTACTTCATTTAAAAGATTCAATGTAACTTCAATTATACGTTCTCTAGCATCTTTATCATTACTTTTCATAATAGACCTCCAAAACAATTAACATTTTCAGTTCTGAACATGTTCAGTATAATATTTTTTTCATCATATGTCAATATAATTTAATTATAATTTTAGTTGACTCTAACATTATGATATGGTTTATATTAATATTAAGCTAAAAGTACCTTTATAAAGGAGACAAAAACATGTTTAAGATAGGCGATTTTTCAAAGCTAAGTAAAATTAGTATTCGTATGTTACGTCATTATGATGAAATAGGACTTTTAACTCCTTCTCATACGAATAAAACTAATGGATATAGATACTATAGTGCAGACCAACTTTCTACTACAAACAGAATCCATGCACTAAAAGATATGGGCTTTGGCTTGTATTCTATAAAAGAAATTTTGACAGAATATAACGATAAAGAAAGTCTCATAAAATATCTAAATATCCACCATTCTCAAGTAAAAGAACAATTAGAAGATACACAGAAAAAACTATTAAAAATAGAAACCACTATTAAAAGAATTGGAGGAAATGATATTATGAAAAATTATGATGTAACTATAAAGAATTTTGCACCAAAATATATGATGACACTTAGAAGGGTTATACCAACTTATCAAGACGAAGGAATGTTATGGCATCAAGTATTTTTAGAGACAAAAGACCAGAATGTTCAAATTGAACCCCCAAAGTATTCTAAAGCAGTTTTTTATGATACTGGATATAAAGAAGATTATGTAGATGTTGAAGTACAAGTTGCTGTATCTGGAAAGTATAAAGATACTGAACATGTTAAATTTAAGACTGTTCCAAGTGTGACTGCTGCAACTGCAATTGTTAATGGAAATTTCAATCAAGTTGCAGACGCTTGTGAGGCTATTGGTAATTGGATATCAGATAATAACTATGATGTAGATGGTCCTATGTTTAATATTTATCATGTAAGTCCTGGCAACGATAGTAATCCTGATAATTGGGTAACAGAGGTATGCTTCCCAGTTAAAAAGAAGTAATTTTTATATTAATTGGATAATATTTTAATTTGTTAGACAAATTACTTTTAGTGTTATGTATAAATACCTACAATTTGATTAGGATATTATCTTAATTTGTTAAACAAATTACTTTTAGTGTTATGTATAAATATCTACAATTTAATTAGGATATTATCTTAATTTGTCAGATAAATCACTTGTGATGTTATGTTTGAATGACTAGAATTTAATTAGGATATTATCTTAATTTGACAGATAAATCACTTGTGATGTTATGTTTAAATACCTACAATTTAATTAGGATATTATCTTAATTTGACAGATAAATCACTTGTGATGTTGTGTTTAAATGACTAGAATTTGATTAGGATATTATCTTAATTTGTCAGATAAATTATTTATAATGTTATGTTTAAATACCTACAATTTAATTAGGATATTATCTCAATTTGTCAGATAAATCAATTATGATTTTATGTTTAAATGACTAGAATTTGATTAGGATATTATCTTAATTTGTCAGATAAATCAATTATAAGATTATATACTATCCTTATACTCTAGTTAAATATATTTTAATCACTAATATAAATTAGTTTTTTTAACAAAACAATAAAAGAGTAAAGTACAAATAATTCCTTTGTGCTCTACTCTTTTTAACTTTCTTTAGACAATGATATAATGATAAATATAAAAAATTATATATTCCATTCTATAGAAATATGCTCACCAATAACATGTATGTTGTTAATCAATATATTATATCAAATTATATCAAAATTACATAAACCTTATAGGACAATCATATCTTATTACAAGAAAAATGTCTTATCCATATTGAATAAGTCATTCAGTTCATATACAAAGTCAATTTCATTGAGAAACATTTAATATATGTTTATAAAAATTTCATACTATTCTTTCATATTTGCATGTGATATAATTTATTAACTCATAATTTTGTTAATCAGTTGTGCTTGTATATTATTTATATAATCTAATATTTTAAGAAGGTGGTGTAATAACTTTGAAATTAAAAATTGTTGGTAGTGGCGGTATGTCAATTATTCCAAGTTCATTTTGCAAATGCAAAATATGTGAAGAAGCCAGACAAAAAGGCGGAAGATATGAACGATTAGGGCCAAGTTTATATATTGATGATATAAAAATGCTGATAGACACACCTGAAGATATTGCAGTAGCTTGTAACAGACAAAAAATATCGGAAGTAAAACATATTTCAATTTCTCACCATGACCCAGACCATGTTAAGGGTATTAGAATTGTCGAAAAAATAGGATGTGACTTTATCACAGGAGAAAATAATCCAATTGGCTTTTATGCGCTTCCTGAAGTAATTGAAGATATAAACCGAACGAATCTCGATTGTCTTAAATATTATGGTGATGTTATAAATTGCATTTCTATTAATGAAACTTCACATGTAAAGATAAATAATTTTGATATTGATTTGATTAACAATAATCCAGACAGGAATATAACCTTCTATGTTATCAAAGAGAATGAAAAAAAAGTCATATATGCCTGCTGTAATCCCAAGCCATTTACTCATAGTGATATGTACTTTGATACTGATGTTTTAATAATAAGTCTAGTTTCTGATGATGGTATATTAAATGATGGTACAAAACTTAAAGACACACCATTTAAAGATGAAATATTTACTTTAGATGAGATTGTTGAAATTAAAAACTATTATAGAATTAAAAAGATTATCATTACACATATTGACGAAATGTGGGGAAAATCATATGGTTATTACAGTGAATTAGAAAAGAAACTTGATAACATTTATTTTGCATATGATGGTATGGAAATTATAGTCTAAATCATTAAGTAATAAGCATAATGCAAAATAAGAAAACTTCAATTTAACAGTATAGTTAAACTATGTAATATCAACATATCTCAGTTTTTACAAAATATCATAGTATTTATCTTTATAAAATTTCAAGTCCTACATATTTTAATACTTCAATATCTAAATAAAGTAAAATCAAAAATATATTTTATATACATTATAGACGGCTTATCGGCACTAGATAAGCCGTTTTGTCACAATTATTATTTGCTCAACAAAACTTCTCATAATATATAACAGATTGAATCTCCAACTGATACTTAATTACCGAAACTCTTATTCCTTAATATGTTGTTGCATTAACCAAACCTTCATCATCATTTTTTGTGGCAATAGTTTTGCTAATAAATGACTGGATTTTGTATTTATACCATACACAGAAATATCCTTATTTTTCTTTGCATCCTTCAATGCTTTTTTGGCAACAATGTCTGGAGACACTATACCTGGGAAATTTTTTGTCCCTTTTTCAGCTACAACTATACCTCTCTTAAATAGATTTGTACTCATCCAACCTGGACATACAGCAATTGCATTTATCCCTTTACTCTTAAGTTCAACATTTAATGCTCTTGTATAATTTCTTATAAACGCTTTAGTTGAACTATAAATATTTTGATATGGCAATGGCTGGAATGATGCTTGTGAAGAAATATTCATGATATGGCTTCCCTTTTGCATATATGGAATACATATAAGTCCCAATGCTACAACAGCACTAATATTTAAATCAATCATATTAATAGATTCATCTATACTTAAATCATTGTATGAACAGAATTTTGCAAAACCAGCATTGTTTATAAGGTATTTTATACATACATTTTCTTTACTTAAAAATGTACCAATTTCTTTTACTTCTTCTATTTTTGATAAATCTTTTGAAAAAATTTTTACCTTACTTCCAAATTCATCTACTAATTGATTTAATCTCGCCTTGTTTCTTGCAACTGCCCATATTTCTGTTATTTCTTCTTCATTTATTAATAACTTTAGAAACTCTTTACCAAAACCACTATTAGCACCCGTTATAATTGCAATCTTCTTATAACTCATAATTATTCTCCTTTACCATAAGTTTATACGCTCAAACTGTAAACTTATTTTTTACAAATAAAACACCCTCTATTCAGATGTTATATTCATATTATTTGAGATATTATATTTATATCATTTTCAATAATTGTTATATAGCATAAAAAATAGTGTTAATATTATAGAATCGGTATTGATTATATTTAAAAAGTAGTGTTAATTATATTATAGAATCAGTATTTATTATATTATAAAAAGTAGTGTTAATATTATAGAATCGATATTGATTATATTTAAAAAGTAGTGTTAATTATATTGTAGAATCAGTATTGATTATATTGTAAAAAGTAGTATTAATAATATTGTAGAATCAATATTGATTATATTTAAAAAAGTAGTGTTAATTATATTATGGAATCAATATTGATTATATTTAAAAAAGTAGTGTTGATTATATTATAAAAAGTAGTATTAATAATATTGTAGAATCAGTATTGATTATATTTAAAAAAGTAGTGTTAATTATATTATGGAATCAGTATTGATTATATTTAAAAAAGTAGTGTTAATTATATTATGGAATCAGTATTGATTATATTTAAAAAAGTAGTATTAATTATATTATAGAATCAGTGTTGATGACATTATAAAAAGTAGTGTTAATTATATTATAGAATCAGTATTTATTATATTATAAAAATCAGTGTTAATTATATTGTAGAATCAGTATTTATTATATTATAAAAATCAGTGTTAATTATATTGTAGAATCAGTATTTATTATATTATAAAAATCAGTGTTAATAATGGTTTATATATCAATAAATTCACTTCATTTTTATTGCTTTACTATATTTGTTTATGATATTCCACTTGCCATTTTCTTTTCTTAGTTCAAGACTTATTTTTGAATAACAATCTTCTCCAGATTGTGTTACTATAACCTCATCCCCAGACTTATTTTTGTAAATATGTTCTTCTACCTTATTTTTCGTATGACCTACAACAATAGCATCTATTCCATCTACTGACATTGCAAGTTTTTTGACTTCACTACTTGGATTTTTTAGAGTACTATTATTATCTGAATGTACAACTGCAACAATCACATCAGGACTTTCCTTTTGCATAACTTTTACCCATTCGCTTGCATCTTTTACTAGATTATTAGTATATAACTTTCCTGTTTCTTCAGGAATTTTCGAAGTCTTTGAGTCTTTGCTTAAGCTTGAGTTACTTAAGTCTTCTTCATCCTTATCAGTAGTAGTAAGACCTAATACTCCAACCTTTATATTTCCTTCCCTAGTTTCTACATTATGAATTATATAAGGTTTTACATAATTTTCTCCAGATTCATCATATATATTAGCTGATAATACTGGTATCTTCATTTCTTCAAAGTTTTCTATAATATAATCCAATGTAGATTTTTTTTCCTCAAAAGTCTCTTTATCCTCTGTAAATTCATGGCTACCAAGTACTACAGCATCATAACCAAGATATACAATTGGCCATTCATTTATTTTTTTATAGATGCCTTTATTTTCATTGTATTGCCACTCTTTAGCCCACTTAGTCATTTCTTTTGTATTAGTATTTAAAAAATCTCCAGTATCTATAAAGATAGGTTGAACATCTCTATCTCTTTCATTAAACAAATTAACTGCCATTTCATCTGAAAATTTTGGATTCAGACCAGAAGTTGTAATTATATTTACTTCCTTTCCAAAAACCTTTAATTCACTATATTTGTCTTTTATAAACCACTTATCATTCTTCTTATCCAACTTAAAATTAATCTTTGATATACTATTACCATGAGCTCCAGGCTGTGTTACTATTACTTCTTCACCAGAATTATTTTTATATGTATGCTGTTCTATTTTTTCATGTGTATGACCTGCTACAATAGCATCTATTCCCTCTACAGTTGTTGCTAGTTCTTTTATTCTATTTCCTGGATTTTTAGGATTTTTTGGCTCTTCACCTGAATGTACAATGGCAACTATTATATCTGGCTTTTCTTTTTTTTCCATAACATTTACCCACTTATTTGCATCTTCTACTAAATCATTTGCATATAATTTCCCTTTGTATTGAGGTTGTTCCCCAAGTTCTCTAGCCTTTTTATCTTGTTCAAAACTTTTAAACCTTGAACGTTCCCCTACTTCTTTTATAGTCAGACCAAGTATACCAACCTTTACAGTTCCCTTGTCAGTATTTATATTTTTCATTACATATGGCTTTACGTAGTTTTCTCCAGATTGTTCATATACGTTTGCTGATACTAATGGTATATTGTTATTTTTAAAATCAGAAACCAATTTATCAAGGCTCTGCTTGTCATTAGATACAAATTCATGATTCCCAAATGTAACTGCATCATACTTCAGCTTTGCCATTTTTTTAGCCAATGGAACTTCTCCTTCACGTGGTTCAGCTATTTTTTTGTACTCTGGTATCCCATCTTTAAATCTTACTAATTTTTGACCAGTAAACCACTTATTCATCTCACCACTTTGCATGTCAAAAAAATCTCCTGCATCTACCATAAGTAGATTCTCATCATATTTTCTCTCCTCTTCTACATAGGAAATTAAATTATCTGGAATAATTGAATGTAAATCACTTGTGGCGAGTACATTGATTTCTGTATCTTTAGTGCTTTGACACCCCACAAGTAATACTATTAAAAATATTATTGATGCTACTATAATAAATTTTATTTTCATAAGAGACTCCTCCTTAGATTTTGGATGATAATAAAATTTAATATCACACTTTATCTTTACCATATAAGATTGTACTATTTATTATACGAAAAGAACTATATGTAAATTCCTTTTTAAGCAAATCTACATATAGTTCTCAATATTTTTTACTAGTAAAATAATACTTACTCTAATACACTAAAATTTTCAAATAAGACTTATTCTAACATGTTCAAATTATAAAGTAAGCATTAGTATAATAGTTCATACTATATCTTACATGTTAAAATATTTTTATTTGTCTTGTTTATTCTCTTATTATTAAAATATTTCACATTATGCATTATACCAATATTAGAAACTTTATCTTATATATCATGTCAATATCAGATAATTTACTTTATCTATAAATTTTATAAAGTTATTCAACCTCAATTGTTTTACTGAATTTATCATTAATAGTCCACGAACCCTTTTCTTTATTTACTTTAAAGGTAATTTTAGAATAATATTTACCATGCTCACCTGGTTGTGTCACTATAACTTTTTCTCCAGACTTATTTTTATATTCATGCTCATCTATTTTTTCATGAGTATGACTAGCAACAATTGCATCAATACCATCTACTGTAGTTGCTAGTTCTTTTATTCTATTTCCTGGATGTTTTGGATTTTTTGGTTCTTCTCCTGAATGTACAACTGCAACTATTATATCTGGTTTTTTCTTTTTCATAACTTTTACCCATTTCTTTGCATCTTCCACTAAATCATTTGCATACAATTTATCCTTATATTGAAATTGCTCTTGTAAGTTTACATTTTTAAGACCTTTACCTACTTCTTTTATAGTAAGTCCCAATATTCCTACTTTTACATTACCTTCACTCGTCTCCACATCTTTTATAATATATGGTTTAACATAATTTTTACCAGATTGCCTATATATATTTGCCGATAACACAGAAATTGCCACCTGTTCAAAATCCTCTATAACAGCATCTAAAAGGCGTTCATCTGACCAAAATTCATCTTTTTCAGATACAAATTCATGATTTCCAAGTACTACTGCATCATACATTCCCTGATTCATATCCATGACCATTGGGCATCTACTAATCGTTTTATCACTATTATTATCTCTTATACTTTTCCACTCTTTATACCATTGAGTCATTTCATCTGTTTGAGGGTCTAAGAAGTCGCCTGCATCTACTACAACAGGTTCAATTGGGTTACTACGTTCATTAACAAGGTCAACTGTTAATTCATCAGAGAAATGTGAATGTAAATCTGCAGTAGCAACTATACTTACTTCTTTATCAATTATTTTTAATTTACTAGACTTTTCCTTTATGTCCCACTTTCCATTCTCTTTATTTAATTTGAAATTAATCTCTGATACTCTATCTCCATGCCAACCTGGTTGTGTAACAATTACTTCATCTCCAGATTTATTTTTATATTTGTGTTCATCTATTTTTTCATGAGTATGACCAGCTACAATTGCATCTATTCCATCCACTGTAGTTGCTAACTCTTTTATTCTATTTCCTGGATTTCTATCTGTTTTAGGTTCTTCCCCTGAGTGTACAACTGCAACTATTATGTCTGGACTTTCTTTTTCCATAACTTTTATCCATTTCTTTGCATCTTCTACTAAATCATTTGCATATAATTTTCCTTTGTAATCAGCTTGTTCTCCAAGCTCTCTAGCTTTTTTATCCTTTTCAAAATCCTCAAGACCAAGGGTTTCCCCTACTTCTTTTATAGTAAGACCTAGTATTCCAACTTTTACATTGCCCTCATCTGTCTTAATATTTTTCATTACATATGGTTGTACATAATTTTCTCCAGATTGTTCATATATATTTGCTGATACCAATGGCATATTATTATTTTTAAAATCAGAAACCAGTTTATCAAGACTTTGCTTATCATTTGAAATAAATTCATTATCTCCCAAAACTACAGCATCATATTTCAACTTTGCCATATCTTTAACTATAGGTACTTCATCTTTACTACTCTTAATTATGTCATCATACTCTGCTCTACCATTTCTTTTAATATTAATTAACTTTTTTCCAGAAGACCATTCCCACATTTCTCTACTTTGTGTACCATAGAAATCTCCCGCATCTACCATAAGCAGATTTTTATTCTTTTCCCTTTCCTCATTTATATATGAAACCATAGAGTCTGTCAAAATTGAATGTAAATCACCTGTCCCTAATATTTTAATTTCTGTATCTTTTGCTTTAACTTCTGTATCTTTTGTACTTTGACACCCCACAAATAATACCATTAAAAATATCACCAATGGCATAATAACAAATTTTATTTTCATAAAATCCCCCTCTTAAATTTTTAGATTACTATAAAATTTAACGTCCTGCTTTATTTTAAACTATAGCAGTTTATATGATTATGGGCAATATTCATTTATTCAATAGATTACTATAATTTCTTTCAATATGCTAACAATAACTAATAGATGATTTTTAAGAAGAATAACAGTCAATTTATCTGCTATAAAAATACTGATTTTTATTTTGTATATGTGGTCTAATTGTATAATGCAACCTAATTGCATATGTGGTCTAAAGTTCATTTCTTTAGCATTAATATGAAAAATTAAAAAACTTCATTGTACCACTCCAAGTCATTGGATGAAATGGTACAATGAAGTACAATCCAAGCAGAGATACTTTGCTCTGGATACATATGTAAATCATAAAACGATTCTCTGTATAAATTGGCTCTACCCCATGTAAATCAGATTTATTTCCCTTCATCCTCTTTAGGTGGAGTAATTATCACTCCTATAGAATGCATTCTTCTACCTTCTTCATGTGAGTTATTTCTTAGAGGTTCTAGTATACTAGCAATTTTTTTACTCACTTCAACTATCTCATCAATACTAGCATATACTGGACAGACAGAAAATCCTGAACCATCTTTTAGGATATCCTTTTCCTTTCTTTCAGCGTATTCATAAAATTCTCTTAAAAATCCCATCATATATTGAGTAAACAGTTGAGCATATTCTTCTCCAGAGTTCTCATCTATAATTTTGTTCACATCATCAGCTATATCTAACTTCATAGCATATACTTTTTCAACAGTTCCCCTTATTTTATTTTCTTCAACCACTTTTATAATATCATCTTTCAACATTTTATTAAGGTAACGATAAAGTGTTGCCTTTGATATATCTTGAAACTTTTCTCCTAATTGTTTAGCTGTAGTTCGATTATTTGAAAAAATTTCAATCAATAACTTGCATTTAATTGGGTTTACAAAACAATCCATTAGTTTTTCATTCATATTATCTCCCCCTTATTTATATTATTAATAAGATAATATTATCATGTTGATAATATTAATTCAAGATTGATTGAAAGCTTTATACATATATCAACATACATCAATATCATTTTTACTATGACTTTTTATAGCTATCATAAATAATTGTAACAATTCTTATAATAAATCTCATAAAATTCTATTGTATTGCTTATTTTATTTATCATTATAAAATTGGTTGTACATGACACTAATAAGTATTTTTCAAAAAATAAAAAAGTCCTTGAATTATTTACATAACTCAAAGACTTTACATCTCATGATTCAATACTAAGCTAATTTTGCTTTAGCAACTTCTGCTAATTTTGCAAATCCTTCTGGGTCTTGTATAGCCATTTCAGATAACATTTTTCTGTTAACTTCAACACCAGATAATTTTAATCCATTCATTAATCTTGAATAAGATATTCCATTCATTCTAGCAGCTGCATTTATTCTTTGTATCCAAAGTTTTCTGAAGTCTCTCTTCTTTAACTTTCTTCCTATATAAGCATTTTTTAATGCTTTCATTACGAATGTATTTGCTGGTCTATATAATTTGCTTCTAGATCCTCTGAATCCTTTTGCAAGTTTTAATATTTTCTTATGCTTTTTACGAGCGTTCATAGCTTTTTTAACTCTTGCCATCGTTATGACCTCCTTTTATATCCCTCTTCTATAGTTATTATTTACAATCTGTATCTTAGTATGGTAATAATTGTGCTATTCTCTTAGCATCTCCATCACTTACTAAAGTTGATTTTCTTAAGTTCATTTTAGTTTTTGCAGATTTTTTAGTTAATATATGTTTTTTAAAAGCTTTAGCTCTCTTTAACTTTCCAGTTCCTGTTTTCTTTAATCTCTTTGCTGCACCTCTATGAGTTTTCATTTTAGGCATGACAAATTCCTCCTCTCAGTTAATCATCTATTTTTTTGGATCTATAATTACAACCATATTATTACCCTCAAATGCAGGGGCTTTTGTTGGTTCTCCAAACTCTTTTATTATATCTAAAAACTTAAGCATAACTTCTTTACCTATGTCTTTATGTCCTAATTCTCTTCCTCTAAATCTAAGTTCAACTTTGACTTTATCCCCTTTTTTAAGGAACTTTATAGCATTATTAGCTTTCGTATTTAAATCATTTTGTTCAATACCTGGTCTAAGTCTTACTTCTTTTACAACTATAGTTTTTTGTTTTTTCTTAGCTTCTTTCTCTTTTCTCGCTTGCTCATATCTAAACTTTCCATAATCCATTATCTTACATACTGGTGGATTTGCATTCGGCGAGATTTGAACCAAATCTAAGTTTTTGCTATTAGCCATTGCTTGAGCTTCTTTAGTAGGCATTACTCCAAGTTGTTCACCTGTTGGTGAAAGGACTCTTATTTCCTTATCTTTTATTTGTTCATTGATTGCTAATTCTTTGCTAATTGTAGGACACCTCCAAAATTTTTATAAAATAAAAAGCGGATGACGTAATCATCCGCAATATAAGTTACCAAATTTAAACAAACTTAAATTAAAATTAAGCTTTAACTTATATTTACCTTACTAACCTCCGGCGTAAGGTGAGAAGCGGACTTCTTCTTTGTTTTATTCTTACCTTATTTACTATATCACTTAATCAAATTATTTGCAACTATTTTTTTTGTTTAGGAAAAATTTAATTACTTCCTACTACTCATTATATGTCTATACTACTCATTTTGCTATTAATTTTTAAATTTATACCCAAAATCCTTTTATATATGTATATTCTACATGACTCTATATATTCTACATAACAAATCCTATATTGTATTCTAATATAACACTATACTACCCAACAAATTCTATATTGTATTCTAATATACTACTATACTACATAACAAATTCTATATTGTACTCTAATATACTATTATACTACATAACAAATCCTACATTATATTCTAATATGTTACTATACTACATAACAAGTCCTACATTATATTCTAATATGCTACTATACTACATAACAAATCCTACATTATATTCTAATATGTTACTATACTACATAACAAGTCCTACATTATATTCTAATATGCTACTATACTACATAACAAATCCTATATTATATTCTAATATGCTACTATACTACATAACAAATCCTATATTATATTCTAATATGCTACTATACTACATAACAAATCCTATATTATATTCTAATATGCTACTATACTACACAACAAATCCTATAATTATATTCTAATATACTACCTACTACTTTGTGCTACAACAATTTCTCTATTTATATGATTTGTAAAATATAGTACAACATTTTTTATCATTTTCATTTCAACTAAATTTGTAATATTTTATTCAATACTTAATAAATACTTAATCAATACATGCTTTATAATACTTTACTCAATATATAATCAATACATAATTTATAATTTATAATTTGTAATACTTTATTCAATACATAAGTAGAAATCTCTATATACATAAATTCATTTTTTCATACATCTTACAAATTTATTTTTATTTAGATAACATGTATATTTTTTCCATGAAAAATAAATAATAAAAAATAGTAAATATGGAAAATATAAAATTGATTAACAATAATTAATTACCTGAGGTGTGAATATGAAAATGCTAAACAACTTTTTTAAGAAAATCAACAATCCAGCTCCTGTCTTTGCACAGACAAAAATGGAAAGAGATAATCAAACAGATGATTCACTTTCTACAAAACCAAAGACTACATTTAGAGACGTTGCTGGATTAGACGAAGTAAAAGAAGAACTATTTGAAATAGTCGATTTTATGAAGTCACCACAAAAATATCAAAAAATGGGTGCAAAAATACCTAAAGGAGTATTATTTTATGGTCCTCCAGGAACAGGTAAAACCCTACTTGCATCTGCTGTAGCTGGTGAAACAAACTCATCATTTTTTAATGTTACTGGTTCAGAGTTCGTTGAAAAATATGTAGGTGTGGGAGCAAAAAGAGTTAGAACTCTATTTGAAAAAGCTAGAAAAGAAGCTCCAAGTATAATATTTATAGACGAAATAGATGCTGTAGGAGCAAAGAGACATCTTGAAAGTAACAACGAAAAAGACCAAACACTAAACCAACTTTTAGTTGAAATGGATGGATTTAATAAAGATTCCAATGTATTAATAATAGGTGCTACCAATAGACTTGACTTATTAGATGAAGCTTTACTTAGACCAGGAAGATTTGACAGACACATTCATATAGGTGCACCAAACTATCACACTAGATTTGAAATTCTAAAGGTACATACAGATGACAAACCTATAGACAAATCTGTAAATCTAGAACTTTTAGCTAAAAAAACTCATGGTTTCAATGGGGCTCATCTTTCAAATATAGCAAATGAAGCAGCTATATTTGCAGTTAGAGATGACAGTGAGTGTATTACATCAGAACATTTTGACAAGGCACTTGAAAGAGTTATTGCAGGGCTAGAATCTAAAAACTCTGCATTGGTTGAAAAAGAGAAAAAAATAGTAGCATATCATGAAGCTGGACATGCTCTTGTAAGTGATATAGTAGGAATTTGTCCTATACAAAAAATATCTATAGTTCCTAGAGGACAAGCATTAGGTTATGTTCTTCAATTACCTGATGAAGATAGATATATTTATACTAAGGATGAGTTGATTGGAAAAATAAAAATATTACTTGCTGGAAAGGCTTCAGAAGAATTAATATTTAATCATAAATCTACTGGTGCAAAGGACGACTTAAAGAAAGTCACTGAAATAGCTAACCAAATGGTTTGTGAATATGGTATGAGTAACTTAGGATTTATGACTATTGATGGAAATGATAAGACTTTCTTATGTGATAAGGTTCAAAAGGAAGCAAATCGTATAGTTGAAATTTGTTATAAAGAGACTTTAGAGATGTTAAAGGATAATCTTGAAGATTTACATTCTGTTTCTAAATTCTTATTTGAAAAAGAAACTATGACTCATGAAGAGTTAAAAGATTTGATAGGAAAAGAAGCTGTAAACTAATATAGTTTTAAAAATTTGAGGCTGTCTCAAAATAGAGATAAGCCTCTTTTTATTGTTAAAGTTATAAAAATACATTTGATTTTATACAAAAAAGTGCCTCATAAACTAAAAATTTCATTTTGAGACACTTACATATTTTAATTTTGTCTATTTACAGAATATTATATCTACATAAAACTAAACTGCTGTAAACTTAACTACCTCCAGTAATGTTTGAAGTGGTATAAAAGCTAGTAGCCTAGTTTCTACACCTATAATTTATATTTTACATAACTAAATTTAGTAGATTTTTATACTCACAATTTAGAACGATTGAAAACTTAAAAATTTCTTATCAGATATCTACAACTTAATTAGGTATCTACTACTTAATTAAATATCTACCACTTAATTAAATATCTACCACTTAATTAAATATCTACCACTTAATTAAATATCTACCACTTAATTAAATATCTATCACTTAATTAAATATCTACCACTTAAAGTGTAGAACCTCTTTCAATCAATTCAGGTTTTAACATTTCAACGACTGACTCTGGATTTTCTTCATTTAATAAGGACTTAAGTATGTTAATTGTTTTTTCAATCAACAAATCTAGTGGCTGTCTAATCGTCGTTAAATTATAACTCTTCCATGAAGCCATTTGAATATCATCATATCCTATCACTGATAAATCCTCTGGCACCCTCAACTTGTACTCAAACCTTGCAGCATCCATTACACCAATAGCTATCAAGTCACTTGTGCAAAAAATTGCTGTTGGAGGATTTGATAATGCTAACATTCTCTTACCTGCTTCATATCCAGAATCATAATCATAGTTTGCAGATTCTTCTTTAAGATTATGAATCCCACTTTGTCTTAACTTAGAATAAAATCCAATTTTCTTTTCCATTTCTTCACTTGTTTCTCTCGTAAATTGAATATATCCTATATTCTTATGACCTTTCTTAAGCAGATATTCAGCAGCCATTCCCCCACCTTCAATTGGGTCTACATAGACTGTACTTATTTTTATACCAGGTATAAAACGATTAAAAAGAATCACAGGAATATTGTTTTCTTCACAAGTCTCAGCCATCACCTTATTCATGGCCGAAGCTGTAATAATCACAGCTTCTACTTGAAACTGAATTACTTTTGAAATTATACTATCTATACTTTGTTGTCTAGGAACTTTAAAAACGAGACACTGTTTACCTATCTCTTGAATTTTTTCTACAAATAAATTGATAATTCTATTGTAAAATGGACCTAGACTATCACCAACTATCAATCCTATAACATTAGTTTTTCCACTAATCATTCCCCGTGCTACCAAATTAGGAACATATCCTATTTCGTTTGCTACACGAAAAATTCTTTCTCTTACTTCAGGTTTTACGCCCTTTCCATTTGCACTACCAAATGCTCTTGAAACAGATGATTGAGATACTCCTGCCAATCTTGCAACATCTTTTGAGGTAGCCGATTTATTATAATGAACTTTCTTTTGATTCATTTAGTATTTCTCCTTAAATATCTAGTATTTCTTCTTAAAATTGTATCAAAAATAATATAATATATTGGATAATAAAAAAAGCTAATACAATTAGTTCTTGTTTACCTAAAGAAAATGGCACTATAGATACTCCATCTACTTTATCCATTCCTTGAGAAATAAGGTGATTTCTCATACCAAATGCAGTGTATTTTTTAATATCATCTGCATTATGATTTTTCTTTAAAATGACACTAAAAATATATCCAAATATCAATGTTATTGTAGCACCTATTGCTGGATTCCACAACCAACTCACATTATATTTATTAGAAATAAAAAATCCTAAAACTAACCCTACAATAAAACCAATAGATACTCCTTTATCATTAGCTTTATATGTAAACATTGCTAGTACAAATGCACCTGTAGCTGGTCCAGCAAAGTATGAGATATAGTTACCAACAAGGTCAAGAATTGATTTGATGCTTCCTCCAAATCCCATAATAATAAAACCTGTCATAACAACTCCTATAACTACAGTTATAATCATTGTAACTTTTAATGATGATTCTTTGTTATCTTTTTTGAAATAAAACTCATAAATATCCTTCGTAAAAACAGTTGTCATACTGTTTAATATAGAGTCGATACTAGACATTGCTGCTGCAAACACACCTGCAATAATAATTCCAATGGCTCCTACTGGAAGTTCATTTAAAATAAAAGTAATCATTATTTCATTTGAAGTTTCAAATGTCCTTCCCCCATAAAAAACAAATAAAATTACTCCTACCAATAGCATAAAGTAGTAAACTAAATTCATAACAAATGCACTAACTACAAAAGAATTTTTTGCACATTTTAAAGATTTAGATGTTAAAACTCTTTGTACTTGAGATTGGTCAAAACAAAAGTATCTTATCCACATTACAGTTCCACCAATTAAAGTAGCCCAAAAAGTATTTGTCACTGAAATATCCCTACTGAAATCAAATGTATTTAATTTTCCACTCTGTTGTGCAATTTGTAATGTATCAAAGAAACTTAGATTCATTCCTTTTAAGGCTACAATAATTACTATAAATACAGCACTTATTACTACTATCATTTGAATACTATCAGTCCATATAACTGCCTTAATCCCACCTAATAGAGTATATATAATTGATACAAGTACAACTATTGGGACTAAAGCATAAAGTGACCAGCCAGTAATCATTTGAATAATAAGCACTGGAATATATACCATAGAACTAGCTTGAATCAATGAATTAATAAAAAATTGAATAATAGTTAATCCTCTTGAATAATTTCCTAAACGAAGTCCCATATATTCATATATAGAGGTTATTTTTAATTTATAGATAACTGGGGTGGTAATGCTCAGTGCAAAAAATATTGCTAAAGGTACTGTAATATTAACCATTACTGGATACATTCCATCTACATATGCCCATCCAGGACCACCTATAAAGCCATTTGCACTAATCATAGTAGCTGCAACTGATAAAGCAATTGGAATCCATGGCATTGACCTACCTGCCAAGAAATAATCTTCTTGATTTTTATTATCTTTTCCTGAATAATAACCAATAACTAACATTAATAGCAAATATCCTATTATAATACATACATCAATTGATGAAATCATAAGCCACCCCTTTCTAAGTAACAAAATAAATTCCTAGTATTTTATTTTTTATTATTTAACGTCTCTGGTAAGAATAACCATACAATAGCACCTGCTACAAAGACTGCGATTGATATGTAAAAGATAGTCATCATACCTAAAGTACCAGAAGCTGTACCAGCTATAGCAGGTATTGCAAACGTAGATATAATCCTTCCTCCATTAAATGACATACCAGATGACAACGAACGATATTTACTTGGGAACAACTCTGTGTAGTATGCTCCCCATGCTCCAGAATATCCAACAGCAACACCTAGTAATACTGATATCATATAGAATGTTGTTGTATTATCTCCACCTAATTTTGTATATATAAAAACAAACACTGCTGCTAATGCCATACCTATAAAAGGTATTTTTCTTCCAAATTTATCTGCAATTGAACCCCAGAATAAATATCCTACTAATTGACCAATTCCTTGTAAACTATATATAGACCCAGCCACTGCTGCTGACATTCCTATTCCTGTCACTAGGTATGTAGTTGCATTATTTGAAAATGCTGAATATGCTGTAAAATTTGCACCTGATAAAAGAATCGTTCCCAATCCAATCCATAAGTATTTTCCCTTATACATACTTATATAGCTAATCTTTTCACCAGTTTCTTTTCCCTTTTTAACTAATTCCTTTGTATACTCCAAATCATCTGGCACAAAGAAGATTGCTAAGATAGCTCCAACTATAGGTGGTATAATCGCAGTATACATCAATATTTGCCAATTTGCATCACCTAAAACGCCATATACTTTCCCACCAAAAATCATTGCTAATGAAAATAAAGCAGTTAATATAGCAGCTAACTTACCACGATATTTACTTGGAAACATATCTGCAACTAAAGGCATAGCTGTTCCAAATACGCCTCCCAACACTACTCCTGTACACAAACGTGCTATTTTCCATAACATAATATTTGTAGGAGATAACATTGGTATAAATGTTGTCAATCCAATCAGTAAAGCAACGCTAATTAAAGTCCTCTTCTTCCCAATTTTTGTAGAAATCACCCCAAAAATAAATGTACCTGGAATTGTACCAAAAGACATAACTGCAAATATTTCTTCTGTTTGTTTTAATGAAAAACCAAATCCCCCATCTGCTAAAGCATAAATCATTGTTGGTTTAATAAAAGTACCCACCATAAAATTGTAGCAATAAAAAAAGTATATTAAAGCAATTGAAAAAAATGCAATTCCTCTTTTTAGGTTTGAATAGTCTTTTCCTAATATGATATCATTTTCTATTTCAACCGTTGTTTTCATATTTTTATAATTCCCCCTTTTAAATTTAGTCATAATTTTGCTAAAAGTTTAAACATCTATTTTTCATATACATTCCCCACTTAAATTTTATAAAGCAATACTTCCCTATATATTTCAAAACTATTTATACTCTAAACAGCTTTATTCTTCTACTCCCATATACATTTGTTTTAATACATCCATACCATCAAAAGTTATCCACTCCTCCTTTACTTTACCTTGTAGTATATGATAATGATTGATTCCCATTACTTCTATATGCTTTCCAGAAGGCTGTCCAAAAAATCCTATACCTTCATTTATTCCACGTAATCTCCATCTTACAGATACATCATAACCTTCATTTTTTTCTCTTTGATTACAAGTTACTCTTTCCACTTCATAACTTCCATTTGGAATTGATGCAAGTAAACTTACAATCATTCCTTGAATCTCATCATAGCCATTTAAATCTTTATCACATATAAAATGTACTACTGCATTATCATGATAGTATTTTTTAACTTCATTTATATACTTATAATTATAAATGCGGCTTGTCATTTCAAGCATCATTTCGCCAACAGAATCATCTTTTGCTTGATACTTAGTTGGCATAAATTGACCATCCATAGATTCACAGATACCATAAGTTGATTGTAAACTAAGCACTTTAGATTCACTTGCCTTTGCCATACCCTTTGCTACTTCCTGAGGGTTTAATCCTAATTGAGTAACAATCCATAAATTATCTCTAACCAACCATTCTTCGTGGATTCTATTGTTAGTTGTGGCACAATCAATTACAGTTCTAAAGTTTATTTTTCTACCTGTTGCTGGTCCAAAATTACTATCACCTAAGTTAGTTGCTGTAGACAAAACACGGTGAGAAGATAAAAAACCATCAGCACCAAAGTTAGACCATATTACATTTTGACCAATTAATCTTCTATCAGGAAACGCATGTAATGTTTGAAGAGTATTGGAAATAACATCTTTAATACCAACTAAATTTGAAGAGCCACAATGCATTGTAACATTATTGTGATATGTATCATAAATAACACCTATACCTTTTTCTTCCCAGATATTATGTGTAATCTTCATAATATAATCTACAAAATCTCTATACTTAGAATCAAATCCAGGTATTTCCTGTTCCCTTTTTGTCTGTTTTGAAAAATCATTGTAATCCATTACTCCAACAGGCGTTACTTCTAATGAATCTCCATAGTAAATTTTTGTAGATGACATATTATCTTCCCCCTTAAATATAACTTTTTTATTTTTTTTAGTAAGAGTATTTGTATTTAATTTATCTGTATCCACTGTATCTATGTTAACTTTATTTATGTCGGATTTATTTGTGTTTGTTTTATCTATATTCCCTTTATCTATATTTCCTTTATATGTGTTCGTTTTATTCTCATTTGTTTGATTTTCATTTATATTACTAAAATTAGTTTGATTCATTTTAGCTTTGTTTTCTTTAACCGTACATGATTCAAGCCCACTTGTAGAAACTTCTTTTTCTTCCTCTTTACTTGTTGCATTATTTTTGTTGGTAGATGCCACTTTATATCCCCCTTTGTTTTAGAATACGTATGCATAACTAAGCATTAAAAATACTTTTAGTTCTCTCAAGAATATCAAGCCCTTGTTGTTTCAACCAATAAGGAATATCAATTAACACCCAGTTTTCTTGAAGTTTATCGCCCTTACGATAATAAACATCAACAACTTGCATATCTGCTTTAACCTCTCCACCTGGTAATCCTAAAAAACCTCCACATGGTACATTAGTCAGATTAGGCCATCCAAAGAAACAAGCAAAATTACCTTCTGCAAATCTACATACATGCCCATTAAAAGTCTTTCCTTTTAAATTATTTCTAAATGGTAGCTGGTGTTGCTCTTGATATCTAGGTATAGTATAAGAAGCACCAATTCCACCTGGACCATACCAAATCATATCTTTAGCCCAAGATTTTTCAAGTATTTCTGGTGGGCATCCCATAGCACCACTTTCATTTAATTCAGATAAATCATCTACCATTTTATTTACTAGTGCTAAAGTTTTTACTCCTTCAACTTCATCTGCATCTTCAAAAAGTAATCCATTATGGTCAATTGGCCCTGGATATACAAAATATGAACCTGTTTGTGGTGGCAATGGATTAACTCCTGCTTGAATCATAAACCCAATTATATCTACAAATAATCCAGTTTTAGCAATTTTACCATCTTGAACACAGTTAAATTCTGCATATCTTAAACTAATCATTTTGCGAGTATGTTTAATGCCAAGCCAATCCTTATCAAAAAGTCCCATAAAATGCCCCATACTCATTACCCATTCACTATTGTCAATCTCATTTGTTCCTGCAATGAAAATATCTTGTCGTCTTTGCATATTACTCAATGATTTTTTTAAAGGCTTCCAAAATACATCTGCTACATTTTCAGTGCCTTCTTGTTCACGAAATGGATACACACCTTTCCAGTTATAATCTGATTTCATATGTTGCTTTAAGACATTTTCAACCTCATCCCCAGTAGCATTTTCTAATGCTTCAAAATAATTTCTTACAACTTTTTTTGAATCCTGATATTTTCCCATAATTATCTCCTCCCAGATTTATTTAAGTTATAAATTAACTTTCTCATTTTATGCATACGATTTCCTTTTTAATGATTTTTTAGCTGTTTTGAGTTTATTTTATGAATACATATGCATTTTTCTAAATATTAACATATATCTAAAAAGTTGTAAAGAAAATGTTATCATAAAAATTTAATTTTTGACTTATATCTATTTAAAACAACAGAAAAGGTTTAAAACGTAATATTCTACTGGGTCTACCATACTTGCTCATAAGCTGTTCACTCACTACCTCACAATAACCAGAATCACACAATCTAAGTATAATCCTGTCCATAGTTCTAATACTTACACCACATATAGTAGCTAATTCCTTTGATGTAAATTCAGTTTTTCCACTATTTATTATTTTATTGAATACTTTATATACAGTATTAGCACTTAGCCCTGTCTCTGTAGCAATTTGATAAAAACGTTCATCAAAACTATTTTTCTCTTTGACAGTAGGATTTGGCTTTAGTGGTCCCATAATTTCTCCATTTTCAAAAACTACATATGCTGCATCATTTTTTTGACTTTGAGCCATCTTAATACTCTCATAAGCGTTAAATTTAGCTTCATTTGCTGTTTTTCCATAACCAATTCCTATATAAGTGTTTATAACTGAAACTTCACGAATCATATCCAACAAATAAATATCTCTGTATTTCTTTGTTTCTAACTCAAGTATTTTTTTAGTTGTAAAAATCATAAATTCACTTCTACTCTGCTCTACCAAAACACCATCTATACGGCTATTGAAATGGTATAGTTTATCAAGAATCTTAATCCTTTGTGAAAGATAAGCGTACTCATCTTCCTTCATTAGTGAATATTCTGAAGGCATGTTCAGTTTAATAGCAAGAACAATAATCTGATTCTCATTGTTTTTCTTTGCAATATAACGCATCTGAATGTTTTTTATACTTTGCACCATTACGTCCTCAGAAGGCAAGGCTAAAACTACTGGAATATTATCTTTTTTCATTATATGATAGGCCTCTTCAAGACCTGTAATACAACAACATACATCATTATTTTGATAATTATATTTATGAAATTCAAGCACAAACTTTATATAGTCCTCTTCTAAATACTTTTGCTCTGCAAAAAACATATGTTCATCCTTAAATTCAACTCCAATTTCTTTATACAATCTCTTCATCATAGCCTTATCATAAGTACCTATACTAAGTCTACTAATATCGAATTTAAGCAAATATGTAATTTCAAGCAACACTCTGTACAATGTTGTTTCATGTCTAGGAATATAATCAGACAATACAAAATCTTTTTGTCTTTTTTCAAAAAATTTAAATGGCGACTTACCTGTAAAAAGAACTGCATCCACTCTACCTCTATATTTTTCCAATAAATCAGGTACTTCAATATATCTATCATATCTAAGAAAATCTGCTTCAATATTAGGAAAATTCTTTTTACTTACTGCTAGTATTTTATCGATTACCATACCTGGTCCTACATAAAGTATTTTCATTTCGTCTCTCCTTTCCTAATGATACTATTATCTCTTAAAACATTTTCTAAACCTACCATGACTAAAGGCACAGGACTCCTGATTCATAGAATTTTGAATAATCAATTATACCTAATATAAAAAGTTACTTTAAGTTTTTTAATTACGACTATCTGTTGAAACATTTTTGTATTTAAATTTTTGTATTTAAATCTTATTCATTAATATTAATTACATTTTACAATTAATATATTGTTTTTTCTACTTAAAGTTAAATTCTTTAGAAAACACAAGTAGAGTAATCTTTATTAATTTAACAAAAATAGCCTTCCTTAATATTCAAAGAAAGACTATTTTTATAAAAGTTCTTAATGTATTCTATTTTGCTATGCTAAGAGGATTTTTAATTACACGTCCAGCACATACATCAGTTTGCTTTCCTCCTGCCAATGCAATTTTACCATTCACCAACACATATTCCACTCCCACTGTATACTGTTTAGGATTACTATAAGTCGCTTTATCTTCTATTGTATCTGGGTCAAATACCACAATGTCAGCAAAATAATTTTCTTTAAGTAGACCCCTTTCTTTATAAATGCCTAAGCGTTTTGCTGAAAGATAAGTTATCTTTTTAACTGCTTCCTCAAAAGTCAACATACCTTTTTCTCTAACATAGTAAGAGAAAATTCGTCCAAAAGTACCAAATGCACGAGGATGAGGCTTTCCAAGAGAAAGTAAACCTTCTGTAGAAAGGTCCATACTATCAGAACCTATACATGACTTTGGATGGCAAACAACCTTATCTGTATCCTCTTGACCTTGTGTATGAACAACTACTTGAATTTTACTTTTTTCTTCAATCAAAAGCCTAAAGAACGTATCAAATGGATTTTCACCATTGATTTTGGCTACCTCCATTAAAGTTTTACCCTCTACATATTTATTTGCTTCAGTCATTACAGAGGCTAGTACAACACCGTTCCACCCACCTGCTAATTGGTAGAAACATTGCCATCCAGGAATCCCTTCCTCCAACTCTTTTATAATTCTGTCTCTATTTTCTTGTACTTCTAATCGTTTTACCATATTTTCTACACCGCCTTCAAAAGCCCAAGGAGGTAAAAGTGCACCCAAAGATGTCATTCCAGCTGTATATGGGTAACAATCAAAAGTTACTTCCAAACCATCTGCCTCAGCTTCATCTAGCTTTTTAAATACCTCATCAATAGTTCCAAAATTCTTATGACCCATAACTTTTAAATGAGAAACATGTAGAGGAACTCCTGCAGTCTTAGCTATATAAATTGCTTCATCAAGAGCTTCCATTTCTTCATCACCTTCATCTCTAATATGAGATATATAGTATCCATTGTATGGTATCAATTCCTTACATAATTCAGCCATTTCTTCTTTCTTTGTGTATGCTCCTGGTAAATAAACTAATCCTGATGAAAGAGCTACACATCCAGCTTCCATAGCTTTTCTAACTTCCAACTTCATATTTTTAAGTTGCTCTAAAGTAGCTGGTTCCTTTGAAAATCCCATTTCATTGATACGTACAGGTCCTTGTGCTACATAAGCTACAACATTGACTGCTGGAGAATTTTCAGTTAAGTAATCAAAGTATTCTTGCATTGTATTCCAATGAAGCTCTAATTTTGTTGGAATTGTACCAATTATCCTAGTTCCAAGATAATCAATTAACTCTTGCTTCTTCTCTTCTCTTATCGGAGCAACTCCTATACCACAGTTTGCAATAACATCTGTTGTTACACCTGTATGGATACGGCTTCTTGTGTATTTATCATACACAAGAGATAAATCAGAATGAGTATGGAAATCTATAAAACCAGGTGATACAAAT
Organism: Clostridioides difficile ATCC 9689 = DSM 1296; assembly: GCF_001077535.1. Classification (GTDB taxonomy): domain Bacteria; phylum Bacillota; class Clostridia; order Peptostreptococcales; family Peptostreptococcaceae; genus Clostridioides; species Clostridioides difficile. The sequence continues at coordinate 822,399 of NZ_CP011968.1, read as the reverse complement.
TTTCCAGTTGCGTCTATAGTCTCTTTAGCCTCTTTTTGACTTAAATCTCCAATAGCCATGATTTTGTCTCCTACAATCCCTACATCACTTTTATATCTTGAATTTCCTGTACCATCAACGATTATTCCATTGACAATTTTAACATCAAACATGCTTTTTCTCCTTTCAAGACTTATTTATATTCATATTTCTTAATAAACAATCCTATTCTTTTTTCTCAACAAATAATTCTAGTCTTTCTCCTTAATAAGCAATCCTATTCTTTTGTTTTATTGTTATCAATTACAAAGAAGACCCTTGTGATAAGTATCCCACCTAACACAATAAACAATGTTAATAATCCACCTGGTATACCAATTTTTTCACCAAAGTACATAATTGCTAACGCTACAGCAATCGTACATCCACCAGCTCGAATATCCTTACGTGCAATATCAACATAAATTGCTCCAAATAATGCTGGAAGTATATAATTAAATGAATTAGTAACAAATTCAGGTAACAAAGGAATTACTTTATAGCCTACAATGGTAAAAATGGTAATCATAGAAGCTGATACAAAGATTGAACAACATGTACCAATTGTTCCAACAACTTCACCCTCATGAGTTCCTGCTTCTACACCTGCAATTTTCTGTGCCATTGATGCTGCAGGCATACGTATATCTCCAACAGAACCTGCAAGCCAACCTATATAAGAACCTGGAGCTCCTAGTGTAGGATAATAAGCTATAGGTTGAACAATCCAACTAACCCCATAAGTCGCAGCGACTAACCCCCAAATTTGAAATATAACAGAAAGCATTGGCATCTGACCAAAGCGAATACCTACATAGATAGCGGGAATAAAGTTTGCAATAATTGCAAGACCTATAGAAATTCTCCCTATTTTTATCATCTTTTTATCATACATAATTATCACCTCTTATCCGTTTTAATCACGATAATATAATCTGTGTACCAAACATACCAATTAACATGGCAATACCTAAGGATAATTCTTGTAATCGTTGATTCTTTTTAAATAAAGTTGTCAATACTAGCATAACTATAGCTGAAATAATTGCTGGTGTAAGTTTTGGTATTTCAAATGTTTTTATTTGATTTGAAAGAAGGTAAGCAAATAATCCAACTGTAGCTCCTGCAAGTAGTTTTTTAACCCAAGTAGGATTATACTTCATGTTCATCTTTTCAACAATTCCACGCATTCTATGACCCAAAATAAATACAACAAATAGCCAACCTAAGTTATTTAAAGCCATCCCCCATAGTGCATACGAAAAAGCTTCTGCTCCAAATGCAGCACTACCTACTTCTACCCCAGATAAATTGGATGTAAGAGATATTACTCCAAGCTCTGTTCTAGCTGCTCCGACATCACAGAGCCTCATCCAAGTCGTAGGAGCGCCAATCACAGCTACCAGTGATAATAATGTAATAACAGGAGATAGAGAAGGTCCAATGGCTGTAACACTAGCTGAGCGAATTGCTGCTTTAATTCCTTTCCTTTCAATACCAAGATTTGAAGCCTCTTTTAGTGCCTCTTTCATAAATACGATTGCTTGAACAACTGAAATAATTACTAAAAAACTAGAAACAATCCAAAGACCTGGGCTATTAATCATTTCTTGAAACTTCATACTTTATTCCTCCTTAAAATAAATTTTTCAGCATTTTATTGTGAGCTTTCTTTCTGTAATCTTGTTATGTTTTTATATTGTTTTAATTTATTTTATCTAAGATATAGTATCTTTAATAGGAGATTATCTGTCTTAAAGTCTCACTAAAAACATTAATACTTAAATATTTTATTCATAATTAGTAAATATCAGAAAATTCACATATTATTTTTTTAACCTGTAATTAACTTATAAGGTCTTTTATTATTTTGACATTTCAATATAAAACTTTTAATCAAAAAACTTTATTATTTTAAAAAAAATTATTATTTTTATAATTTATATTTTTTAAGTTTATTTATGTTCATCTCTATCTAAAATAATGACATTTCTAACTCTTAATTCTCATTTAAGTTTCATTGTTTTTTCTTAAAAGCCTACTTTTAGTCAAGATACTGTTATCTTTACTCATTATTTAAAAAACTTATTTTAAATCTGTACATGAAGTAAATAATCCAAAAGCATTGTTATTCTAACTACTCAACATTAAATACTTACTATTTTCTAATTTACTCAATATAAACACTTACTATAAAACTAAATATATAAATGGCTTCTAAAGTTTAATATATCTACATGGCTTTATATATGAGGGGAAAATACTAGAAAAAAATATATTATAGAATATTTGTATAGAATAGGCAAAACTTTCAAACTTAAATTTATCAAATAATCATAAAAAAAGTGAACCATCTATAGTAAAATTTTATCTAATAAGTGAAAGGCAAAAAAGTAGCGCTACGATTTGCATAGAAGGGAAGGAACTTAGTTGGATAAAACTACATTTACAAACAATATACTTGAATCAGAACAGACTTTGTATCGAGTATCTAAGTCTATTCTAGGAAACGACCAAGACTGTGAAGATGCCATCAACAATGCTATTTTAAAAGCATATGAAAAGTTGGATTCTCTTAAGGAAGAACAATACTTTAAAACATGGCTGATTAGAATAGTCATAAATGAATGTAATTCATTAAGACGCAAACGATTAAAATCTCTATCATTTGAAGATGTCTTCAAAAACAAAAAAATTGATGAAAAAGATGACTATAGCGATTTGTATACTGCTATTCAAAGTCTACCTAAAAAAATTAAAATTCCAATAGTCCTTTACTATATTGAAGGTTATTCAGTAGATGAAGTTAAGGAAATATTAGATATACCTCAAGGAACTGTAAAAAGTAGATTATCAAGAGGAAGAAGATTATTAAAAACTAAATTAGAAAACACGGAGGTAATCATATGAATAAAAATATATTAAATAATTCGTTTCCAGAAGTTCCAGAAAGTTTTCATAATAGTTTAAGCAAAACACTAAATAGTTTACCAGAAAGAGAGGAAAATTATAAAATGATTAATAATAAAACACACAAATTACCATTTAGAAAAGGCTTAGTTGCAACTTTAGCCATTACTTTGATATTGAGCACAACAGCCCTTGCAGTAGGACATATATATAGTTTAGTTGGAAAATCAAGTACTAAGGCTACCTATACATCTATCCCAACTACAGAACAAGTAAAAAAAGACTTTAACTTTACCCCTAATATAGTTTCTGAATTTAGTAATGGATATAAATTTAAAGGAGCATATACTGTAAATAAAAAAGCATTTGACAAAGAAAATAATGTTTTAGGAAAATCAAAAGCACTTAGTTTTGAATATAAAAATGGCAATGATGAAATATCTCTTGACACAGCAAATGATGTACTTGGGAAGAGTTCTGACAATCTAAAAGTTGTAGATACTTACAAAGATATTAATATTTCTTATGAAGCATTCGCACAAAAGTTTGTACCAGAAGGTTATAAAATGACAGAACAGGATAAAATTGATGAAAAATCAGGCAAATACACATTTAGTGTGGGGCCAAATAATGAATCAGACAAAGTTGAAGTTAATAAATTTAAGTTTTTGACATGGAAACAAGATGGAGTTTACTATTCTTTTACAGTTCAAGACTCAAATTTATCTATGAATGACTTAGTTAAAATGGCTCATGAAGTAATAGATGCAAAATAAACATAAGTAATAATAAGTTGTTTATGAGTTTATTATTTATGACTTTAATTTTTTTATTAGTAAACATGGTTGTATCTTCCATCTTTATATTTTCTTTAAATTTAATATATAAAATTTTAGATATTTAGCTACCTTCAAAAGAACCATTATTAAAAAGCCCTTAAAAATATTTCTTTTATATGGAATTTTAAGGGCTTTAACTTTATTTTATACAAGTGTATATGGAATTTTAAAGACTTTAACTTTATTTTATATAAGTGTAAGCTCCATTTGAATTACTTCTTCTTTTACAGGTCTATCATTCCATGTAAAACCACTAGATATTGTATTTACCTCTACAAACCCTAAAGATTTATAAACATGAATAGCTCTACTATTACTTTTAAATACATCAAGCTCAATTTTTTCATACCCATATTCTTTTGATAAATCAATAATTTGTTTTAAAAGACTACTTCCGATACCTTTTTCCCTATACTCTTTAAGAATACCCATGCCTAGATAACCAACTTTTTCAGTTTTAGGTAAAACGTCACACCAACCAATACAGTTATCTGATTCTAAATCAATTATAAACAGTTGTGGTAAGTTTTTATTTATAATATTTTTTATAAATTCAACTGTTTCTTCAAAAGGAAAGGCTTCATCCATAGCTAGATATTTCCTCTCTTTTGCTATTTTATCAAAAGTTTGCCAATACGAATAAATATACTTTTCTTCTGCCTTTATAAATTTTATGCCTTCTATCAACTTAACATTTCCCCTTTTTAATTTTTGATTGTAGTTAACTTATTTTATATGATTCTATTTTATAATGCTATATAAATTACTATATATTAGCTTAAAATATCTTTGTATATTTCTATAAAATTAAAACCAATATATCTATCTCTTGTATCTCTATTAAAATAATTTTTAATAGTATAATAAATATAGCTCTTTAATCTTTTGAGTATATATACTTAATCATTTTGAAATTTGATTTAAAGTATAATAAAATATATAAAAAAATATATAAAATGGTACTATAAAATTTTTAGTCTTCATCAATACCTTTTTTGCTTTCATTGTTAAAGCTATTTTTTCTATTAGTTTATTTCTTATAAAACAAACATTTAGTATTAAAATATATATCACACAATAGTATTTGCAATTTAACTTTAAAAAAATAAAAATACCCAACTGACCTAAGCAACTCGATTGGGTATAAATAATCTAAAAAATCATTTTTGTATAAACTCTTTATTTAACTTACATTTTTATTTACCTTCTACTTTAATTCAACTTATATTTCTATGCTTCTTATACTCTCATTCAACTTATATTTCTACTTATCTTATACTTTTATAAATTCATCACAATTATTTAGTTCTCGCTATCAAAGAAATTGTATTAAAATACTTTCCATTCTCTACTTCCATCATTTTTTTGTCATTTATAGCATATGAATTATCACAATTTATCCAATCCTTCCAAGCTTCATCATGACAATTTAAAGCTTCACATTTCTCTACAATCACAGACTCCGATTCAGACCAAAGTTTATTCCACCATGTAATTGAATGGAAGTTCATATTATCTTGCCAAAATGGAATGAGTTCATCTGGTATACAATCCACGAAATCTTCTTTTAATCCAGGCATTGCCATAGCAAGTATTCCTCCCTCTTTTACAAGAGGTGATATATGATTGTCTAAAAATCCTTCTTTGTTTCCAAAGTAGTGATAAGAATCGATACTTATCACCGCATCAAAGAAACCTTCTGCATAAGGTAGTTCATGTGCCTCTGCCTGTATTGGAAATATTTTATCATCCAATTTAAACTCTTTAAATCTTTTATAGTTTTCAGTTGGTTCTATCCATAAATCTGTTGCAAATACAGTAGCATCAAATTCCTTTGCTAAAAATATCGAAGATATACCCTTACCACAACCTAAGTCTAAAATACGCATTCCCTTTTCTAGTTTTATCTTACTTGTTAATTCTTCCAATATTTTTATACAATTAGGTCCCATCATATTTTTCATGAGAAAGTCCTTATCGTATTTATTACTTTTTGTAAATATCATTCTATCTTTCCTTTCCCTATCAGTTATTATTTATTAAATTTTATACGTTTGATTTTTTATTTTTTATATGCTTCTTATATTGAGCAATCTCTTTTTTATTCATTCTTTAACAGACAATTTTAATGTGTAATTTTATCCACTCTGTGATAGTAACTTTAATGAATAATCTTATCTACTGTGATAGTTAACTTTGATGGGTAATTTTATCTACTCCACAGCAATCGCTTTAATGAGTAATCTTATCCACTCTATGATAGTTATTTTAGTGAGTAATTTTATCTACTCTACAGTAATCGCTTTAATGAGTAATCTTATCCACTCTATAATAGTCACTTTAATGAGTAATCATAATTTTTATATCATTTTAGATACTTACTCTAATAAGAAGTCATTTTCTAATACTTAATAAGTTTTAATTACTTCCACTTTAACCTATATACTAATTAACTTATTTAATTTAGTGCATATTTGACACTTTACCTTTTATTATACCATTTATTATCATAAATATAATAATTCTATTTTTTTAAAATAAATATTTATAATAATCTAAAATAAATATTTATAAATTCTAATCAATCCTAAATAATAATCTAAAATACATCAAAAAATAAACTAAAAAATATCGAAAAATAATTTAAAAGACATCAAAACTAAATCTTCTAATCAGCAATTAAAAGTCTATTTTCTTAGTTTAAAAAATAAAGATAGATTTTTTCAAAACACTGGATAAATAGGTAAAAAAATAAACAGTTAGTAAAATAAATTTTTACTAACTGTTTATTTTTATTGTTTAATATGTCCTATAAATCCTCTAAGTAATATTTTCCTTGCAAAAATTCTGATTCTAAACCTAGATTTTTAAAATAATCGACCATGCCCATACACGCAAATTTTTCTGTAGAATAATGAGTAGCACCTATAACATTAATTAAATTATCTTTTGCTATTTGATGAAACTCTAATACTGGTTCAAAATGTTTTAAAGGCTTAGTAAACCCAGTAATATATAGATTTATACCAAGTTCAGCAACTTCTCTTGCTACAAATGGATAACTTCCTCCCCCTGCTGCAATAGCAACTAAACCATCTTTTAATACAGAATCTCCATAATCATACAATTTCACATCATGACCAACAGATTTTTTAATTAATTCCTTAATCTCTTCTATTGATTTTAGTGATGTTTTACATATAACTCCTACCTCAATTTTATCGTCATATTTACAAAATGGTTTGACTATTTCTAAACCCATAGCTTTTGCAAAACTAACAGAAGTTGAATAGTCACTATAGTTGTCTAGTGGAGAATGTAATACATAAAAAGAAATTCTACGATTTTTCATCTCTTCCATATAAGATAGTGGTATGTCGTGAAATGGAAAACCTTCATCTGATGCTATGTATCCCATTGCATGATGTGAAAAAATTAAAATATCTTTTTCATCTTTATCTATAACCTGCTTAATTATTTCTTTATCAGGAAAAGTAGTTGTGTATACTTTATTAATATTTTGAGCATTATCTAATACTAATCCTATGTATTTTTTTCTAAATTCTGAAGTGATAAAATCATTTTCAAAATTCATAAAACTCCAATCATCATTAATATTTTTAATATTAAATTCTAAATCTAATTTTTTATAAAGTTCAATTGCCTTAATAATAACCACTCCTTTATAATAATATTGAATTACTACATATTAATATAGAAATTTCACGATAATAAACTTTATACGTTTAAGTATTCCTACTTAAAATTAAAAATATTATAAATATTCAAATTTATTAATATATTTTAATATTATATTTATTTTTTCTTTATTAATATTCCCCTTATTTTTATTTATTTTTTCTTTATTAATATTTTCTTTATTTTAATTTAATTTATGACATTTGTCAAATACTAGTCCTATATATTATCTTGAATTAGTTCTACCACAATTAATTTCTACTAAATAATTATAATTTAAACAATCATTCCTTACTATTTTCACACTGCTTTACAAATTCAATTGGATGTTGAATTATTTTAGAAGTTTCTTCTACAGAATATCCCTCAGATAAATATCTTCTAGCTATAACTTCCATAGACTCTCCTATCTCAATAATATGCTTATCTGGGTCATAAATACGCACTACTCTTTGTTGCCATTCATGTTTTAGTGGCTTATGGACAAACTCTACATCTTTATAATAATTGAGTTTTTCAATAAATTCGTCAAAATCATCAACCTCAAAATAAAGTTCCATATTATTTGATTTTTGTATAACTGTATCTGGATTAATCCCTGTAAGCCATGCGAAGTCTTCTTGTATAGCAAATCCTCCTTTAAATGTTACATTTTTACCTAAGTCCAATTCAATTTCTTGCTCAAATAATTCTTTGTAAAATTTTTTTGATACTTCAATATCCTTCACTGCTAATAATGAAACCTGATATTTCATAAATTTTCCTCCTAATTTTTTATTTCTATTTTTTCAGTATCTTCTATTAACATTTTTTTCTCTATCTCTTCAGTACCTTTTATTAATCCTTTATTTTTACTTTTTTAGTATCTTCTATTAACACTTTTGTTTCTACCTCTTCAGTATCTTATATCAATCTTTTATTTTTTCAATATCTTCTATTAACACTTTTGTTTCTACCTCTTCAGTATCTTATATCAATCTTTTATTTTTTCAATATCTTCTATTAACACTTTTATCTCTATCTATTCAGTACTTTCTATCAATCTTTTGTTTTTATTTTTTCAATATCTTCTATTAATACTTTTGTTTCTACCTCTTCAGTATCTTATATCAATCTTTTATTTTTTCAATATCTTCTGTTAACACTTTTATCTCTATCTCTTTAATATCTTATATTAATCCTTTATTTTTATTTTTTCAATATCATCATTAATTCCTATTTATTTTATCATCTTAAATACGAAAACACTGTGTCATATTTGCAAAATATATATTATCATCTATATTAAAGCTTCACAATTTATATTTAAAAATTCTCTTTAATTACACTACCTCTATTTAAAAAGCTACCTTAATTATACTTATAAGTAAAGGTAGCTTTTTAAATTTAATTAAATAGAATATCCACTATTAATTTATATTTAATTTATTTAGATTCACATTATAGTATCATAATCCACTTATAATCATTTGTCATATTACTTAAGTAGACTAATATATTACATAAATACACTTACATACACTTTATATTGATGCTATAAGAAATACGTTTGCTTATACGTCTTTCTCCTCTTCTTTTAGATTTTTTATCCACTCTTCAATAAGTAAAATATCATCTTTGCTCAAATTAATATTTTCATGTAATGACAACAATAAACTTTTTATAGAAGAATCATGAATATTTCTAAAAAAATCTCTTGTCTCAACTCCTATGTATTCCTTTTCTTTAATTAAAACTTCATAATGCGTATATTTATCTATCTTTTGAGAATTTAGAAATCTTTTTACTACTAATCTAGATAAAAGAGTCAAAGTTGTCGTTTGTTTCCATTGATATTTTTGCTCCATTCCTAAAACAATATCTCTAGATGTTACTTTGGAATCTGATTTCCATATAAATTTCATTATCTTTAATTCTGATTGTGGCAACTTTTTTATAGTCATGATAAAACCTTGCTACTCAGAATATAGACAAGCAATATCCATAATAAAATTTTTCGATTAAATACATCTTATACGGATTTATATAAGCTCAGACTTATAAGATATTTTTCAATCTTAATCCTAAATTTAGCTATTTGTACACGGTAAATATATATAAATAATGTCAAAATTCTCTTGTATTATATTGCTTAATTTTATGAAATATTTTGTACTCAGCTATCTATTTTGGATACTTGTCCAGTAGCTCTCCTTTCTTTTAAACTCTTTGATTTTAAATATTTGTATTTCAGTAAATCCTACTTCCTAAATTTTTTATTTACTACAACTTATTACTGAACTTCCTACTTCCTAAACTTTTTATTTACTACAACTTATTACTGAACTTCTCACTTACTAAATTTCTTACTTACTATAAATTATAACTAAACTTCTCACTTACTAAATTTCTTACTTACTATAAATTACTACTAAACTTCCTACTTTCTAAATTTCTTACTTGCTACAAATTATTACTAAACTTCCTACTCCCTAAATTTCTTACTTGCTATAAATTATTACTAAACTTCCTACTTTCTAAATTTCTTACTTACTATAAATTATTACTAAACTTCCTACTCCCTAATTTTCTTACTTACTATAAATTATTACTAAATTTCCTACTTTCTAAATTTCTTACTTACTACAAATTATTACTAAACTTCCTACTCCCTAAATTTCTTACTTGCTATAAATTATTACTAAACTTCCTACTCCCTAAGTTTCTTACTTGCTACAAATTATTACTAAACTTCCTACTTCCTAAATTTCTTACTTGCTATAAATTATTACTACTAAACTTCCCACTTACTAAATTTCTTACTTACTACTACTTATAACTAAACTTCCCACTTCCTAAATTTCTTACTTACTACCACTTATCACTAAACTTCCCACTTACTAAATTTCTTACTTACTACTACTTATAACTAAACTTCCCACTTCCTAAATTTCTTACTTACTACCACTTATCACTAAACTTCCTACTTTCTAAATTTCTTGCTTCTTAAGAATAATGTTAATTTTAATTTTAAGATTATAGTTTTTACCTTGTTTAATTGAAACATTCTATATAATTATATCCTTCTATTTTAGAGTTTTTTTATTTATATATTACAAAGTTTAAATTTTTTCATTAATTATATTATAAATTTTCCATATATTTCAACATAAATACATATATATATATGTTATTTCTAAAAATACTACACAAAAACTCTACTTTAGTAGAACTTAATGGCGCAAAATACTTCAATTTAAAACATTTATCGTACTTTAAATAAATAACTATAATAATATACTTACAATAGTTACATAGAAGCTATTATAACTACACAGAACAGCGTATAATTAAAACTTTTTTAGGATGTCATTATATTTTTTCTTAAAATTAAAAAACACTATACCATAATTCTATTTTAGTAGAATTTTTTTGTCAATAATAAAATTAAATATTAACTAAAAAATAAAAAAAATGGAATTATCTAAAGAATTTAATAACCTTACAATAATTCCAAAATATTATTTCTATGAAAATTTTGATACCATGAGTAACTCAGCCATAAGCGCATAAAGCACAAGTTACTCTTTACTTTAATAAAACTTGACAAGAAAAGAATTTATCCTTATTCTACTCTAATAGAGTTAATTTGTCAATAAAGAATAAAATTATTTTCAAAATATTTTCATTCTTCATTCTTATCTGTTATTATTTTATAAAATATCACTTAATTAGAGGTAATTTTAGTATTGTTTTTAGTCCCTGACTATCAATGCTCGTAATATCTAATTTACCTCTATGTGCATTAATAATGCCAGATACTATCAAAATACCTAGACCATGATTTTGACCTTTGGCATATGCCTCACTTAGTCCATTTTGGCTCTTTAATAAACTATTAATTCTTTCTTGACTCATACCTTTTCCATCATCTTCAACAATTATATAGCAAAAATCTAAATCAGACTTAGAGGTAACCCTTATATTACATCCTTGTTGGTTATGAGTTATACTATTTTGTATTAAATTACTAATAGCCCTTTTTAATAATTTTTTATCTGCATCTATAATAATATCTTCATTTAGTATATCAAGTTCAACGTAAAAGTCATTATCCAAATTATTATTTATAAACTCAGAAATAAGCTCTCTCAAAAACGCAGAAACTCTAATCTTATCACAATTCAATGCTTGCATATTATATTCAAGTTTAGACACTAAATTTAGGTCATTTACTAATTCTCTGATTTTAATCCCTTGATTGCATATAATAGACACTTGCTCTTGTTCTCTATTTGAAAGGCTACTGCTTTCTTCAAGTTCTCCAGCATATCCAATTATCATTGAAAGTGGAGTTCTTATATCATGAGATATTCCTGCAATCCAGTTAGACCTAGCTTCCTCTTTCTTCCTAAGTTTTTCATCTTTCATTTGCAACTCTTTAGATACAGTATTAATAGATTTTGAAATATCACTTAGTATTCCTTTTTCTTGTAAAAGTACTGGCTCTCCTTTTGACATAAGCTTTATGCCAGTAATAATTGGTTTTATAGATTTCACCATTTTTAAACCTATGAATAGAGCTATTAAAAAAGTAACTATTGCATTAACCAAAAACATACCTATTATTAACATAGGAAATTGTTCTATTTCCTTAACCGTATAAGTAAGGTTAAACTTAGTGTACTTGTCTTTTGGATAACCTGTTACTAATATTCCATTTGGATGTTCCCATACATACACAGGATAGTCCTTTAAAAAGAACCTTGAAAACTTTGCTACATCTGTCAAAGTATAATGACTTGGAATTTCTTTTGGTAAATCAAATCCCCATATTCTATCTCCATTGTTATCAATTAACATTGCCCAAACTTTATTTTTATGTAGTATTTCCTTACTAGAATCATCTAAAATAAACTTTCCATCTTTTAAAACCAAATTATCTTCAATCATAATCAAGTTTGATTTTATTTCTCTGCTATCACTTGTATCTAAATTATCAGAGTATTTAGATACAAATAACATATATGAAAACAGAAGAAAACCTGCTATATTTAATACAATAAAAAGTAATGAAATCAAGATACTTGAACCTATAAATCGCCTCAATATGTACTTTACACTATCCAAAATTAAATCACTCCTCTTGATTTCTTTTATTCTAATATCTAAAATTAATTAATCATCAACTTATATCCAAGACCTCTTACTGTAATAAGATGTTTAGGTGTAGATGGAGTTTTTTCTATCTTCTCTCTAACCCTTCTAACATGAACCATAAGGGTATTTTCATATCCATACATATCATCTCCCCAAATGGCTTGACATAGTGAATCATTAGTAACAATTCTCCCTTTATTTTCATACAACTTTAAAAGCAACGAATGCTCTTTAGCTGTTAAAGAAATCTCTTGCCCTTCTTTCTCAACACATGCACTATTTAAATTCACAACAACAGAATCTCCCAGTTTAAATACTGGCAACTCCTCTTCTTCTATAGGCACATATACACGATTTAATATACCCACAAGCCTTAAAGTAAGTTCCTTTGGTAAAAATGGCTTTACTATATAATCGTCAGCCCCTAAGCCCAAACCAATCAATCTATCTTCATCTTCACCTCTTGCAGAGAGAAAAATCACTGGTATTTTAGATGTCTCTCTAATTTTTCTCATAATAGAAAAACCATCTCCATCTGGCAATACAACATCTAAAATTGCACAATCTGGCTTTACATTTCTAAATACCTTAACAGCTTCCTCATAACTTGATGCTAAAAATACTCTACTAAATCCCTCTTTTCTCAGGATTTCATCTATCATTTTTAATAATTCCTTGTGGTCATCAACCACAAGTATTTTTTTATCTTTTATTGACTCCATAATCATCACCCTCCTTTAGTATACCATATACCCATTTTCACAACTTTGCCTAAATAGACTTTTAAGGTTATTGTAAGGTAAATTTCAGCTAATTGAAATGTAACCAAGTTATTATACTGATATAAGTTAAAAGAATCAATAAGCACAGATTAAAAAAGGGGATGAAACATATGGAAATGATAATTAGAACACAAAGACTTTCAAAGGAATACAATAAAATATTTAGAGTAAAGGATATAGACCTAAGAGTTCCACAAGGAGCTGTATATGGTTTTTTGGGTCCTAATGGAGCTGGAAAATCTACCACTCTTAAAATGCTTCTTGGACTTGCTAAACCCACACAAGGAAATATTAATATTTTAGGTAAAGAGTTAAATGAAAAAAATAGAATATCAATTTTAAAAGATATAGGTTCTTTGATAGAATCTCCATCATACTATGGTCATCTTACAGGGCTTGAAAACATGACCATAATGCAAAGACTCTTAGATTTACCTAAAAAAAATGTAAATGAAGCATTAAAAATTGTAAGGTTAGAAAATCAAAAAAATAAAAAAGTTAGTCAATATTCTTTAGGTATGAAGCAACGTCTTGGTATTGCTATGGCAATAATGAAGTTTCCCAAATTATTAATACTTGATGAACCTACAAATGGACTCGACCCAGCAGGGATTGAGGAAATTAGAGAATTAATAAAATCTCTACCAGAAAAATACGGGATGACTGTTCTAATCTCTAGCCATCTTTTAAGTGAAATTGACCAAATTGCCACATCAATAGGAATAATAAATCATGGCGAACTGGTTTTTCAAGATAGCATAAAAGAACTTCATAATAGAGGTCAAAGTCAGATTGCTATCAAAACTAAGAATGTTGTATCTGCACAAAAACTATTAAATACTAAAGGATATATGTCACTTATACAAGATGGGTACTTGACTATTGAAAATTTAAAAGACTCAGATGTGGCTAAAATAAATGGTATGCTTGTCCATTCAAATATAGATGTATTTAGAATAGAAGAACATAAAAAAAGCTTGGAAGATATATTCTTAGAACTTACTGGTAAGGCGGTGACTTTATAATGAAATACCTTGGTCTAGAATTTTATAAACTTAAAAGAAAGAAGATTATTCTGATGACCTTTTTATTTGCAGCTGTTGAAATAATGTGGTGTATCGTAAATTCAAATAGAGCTATTACACGTAATCCAGATATGTTAGGTGGATTTGAATATTCCTATATGCTTATGAGTTTTGCAAGTTTAAATGGTCTATTCTTTCCTATCTTAATATCAATAATCACATCACGTATAAGCGATATAGAACATAAAGGAGATACATGGAAGCTTTTAAAATCTTCTGTGACATCTTTAAATAGTATTTATTTATCTAAATTTTTATGTTCTGCTATTTTGGTATCTATACCTGTATTGATGCAAGTGTTATCTATTGTGTTGTTTGGACATTTTAGAGGGGTTATTGAGTCAATTTCTGTATCTTTACTTTTAAAATACACATTAGGAACAATTCTTGTAAGTATTGCTATCATTGCACTACACCTATGGATTGCAACTGTAATTCCAAATCAAATGATTGCAATTACATTTGGCATGATTGGTAGTTTTATAGGTTTGACATCAGGTTTGTTTTATCAAGGTATTCGTAGATTGTTTATATGGTCTTATTACCTAGAGTTATCACCTTTAAGTTATGCTTATGATAATGTTTTAGGTTCATCTGTCTATAGAATTGATATGAATTTTTCTATCACGATTTTAGTTTTCTTAATTGGAATGCTAATTTATTATATTGGAAGAAATCATTTATTAAAAAAAGAAGTATAGGAGGGATTTAAATGTTAAGGAAGTCAGTCTTGGGAGAAATTCTAAAGTTAAAAAATTCTTTTATATGGTATGTATTATTAGCTTTGCCACTTATAAGTGTGTTGATTGGTTCTGGTAATTTTTATCTAAATCAAGGCATACTCAAAAAAGAATGGTACAGCTTATGGACTCAAGTTAGTCTTTTTTATGGGGAATTTTTCTTTCCTATCTTAATTGCAATCTTTTGTGCATATATTTGTAGGCTTGAACATATGAATCATAATTGGAATAATGTAATGACACTGCCAGTTAATTTAAAAAATATCTTTTTATCTAAACTTACAGTAGTTTCAATACTTACAGCTATTACACAAGTTTTCTTTGTTATCTTTTATATAGTTGCAGGAAATATGTTTGGTTTTTCTGGTAGTGTACCTAAAGAATTGACTGGTTGGATTGCTAAAGGTTGGATTATTTCTATTTCAATAGCTTCTATACAATTATACATGTCTATAAAGATTAGAAGTTTTGCAACTCCTATTGGTATTAGTCTTTGCCTTTCTCTATTTGGTATGGGATTAATAGTAGCAAAACCTGCTGTTGGTATATTTTTCCCTTATTCTATGTTAGGTAGTGCTATGGGGGTTATAAAGCAATCTGCTTTAAATGTTAATGACACTATAGTTACAATATGTGTTGCATTTATTACTACTATAGTATTTTCTGAAATTGCCAATAGAAATTTTAGAAAGAATGATGTTATTTCTTAATGGTAAATGCTAGATATTTTTGGGTTTGAAATTTATATTCTTTTTAGTTGAAATCTATATCCATTTTATTTAAAAATATATATCTTTTATTTGAATTTTATATGTTTTATCTACTCGCTATATAATAGATATACTCCTAAAATTTAAAAATATATAATAATATTATTATTTAAAATTATTATGTATTATATTAAAACTTAATGCAAAAACAATTTTTATATTATATAATGAAACTTAATTAAATATAGGTAAAAAATCATTCAATATATTAAATAAATATTTAACTTTAATAATCTATATTTAATTATAGCTATAACATAGAATTATCAAATATATTGAATGAATATTTGAATCTTGGAATGTGTAATTAAATTAAGTTTGGTTATTCGATGGAAGGCAAATTTGATATAAAACTCCATTTAAAGTGCCAGATAAAAACTTTATGGTTATATAAAAGTTAAAAGTAATTTATAGTGTTATAGAACATTCAAAGGGATTTAAAGTAATCTATGGTGTTTTGAAATATTCAAAGGGATTTAAACTAATCTATAGTCTTGTAGAATATTCAAAGAGATTTAAAACAATCTATAATGTTGTAAAATATATTCAAAGGGATTTAAACTAATCTATAGTCTTGTAGAATATTCAAAGAGATTTAAAGCAATCTATAATGCTGTAAAATATATTCAAGGGGATTTGAAGTAATTTATTGTGTTTTGAAATATTCAAAAAGATTTTTGGAATAGTTTTTATAAATTTACCAGTACTAATAATTTTATGTTTAACATTTAGATGACCTAAAATCAACTATTTGCACTTTTGTATTCATCTAAAATCATTTTATAATATTTTTAAATAATGGAAAGGATGTTTGAATATGTTTGAATCAAGATGTGGTGTCTGTTGTGACAGTTGTACAAAAAAAGAACAAGTAAATTGCACTGGTTGCCCAACTATGGAAAAACCATTTTGGGGTGGAGAATGTAAGGTTAAAACTTGCTGTGAAAGTAAGGAACTTAATCATTGTGGTGAATGTGATACTTTCCCTTGTGATATGCTTTTAAATAAGGGAAAAGACCAAGGTTTTGACCCTATGGTAAATATTGAGCAATGTAGAAAATGGCTTGAAGAAACAGTTTCTAATTAATTGTTTTAGAATGCTTTGTTAAGGAATTTATTTAATCCTTTGTTAGGTAGTATGTTTAGTCATTTGTTGATTAGTATATTTATACATTTATTGATGGGTATATTTAGCCATACAAATAGATTTACATAAAATTTACGACTAAAAAAGAGTTGAGTATTAGTTTTTATTATTTAAAACGGATATTCAACTCTTTTTTATGTCTAACTTTTTTGATTTTTTAATCTTTCCAATACCACCACTTTAATTTTTCTGGTTCTGGATTTTCAGTTGATGCAAAATATACTGCACATCTGTATACATATAACTGACATCTGTCTATGTGCTGTCCACGCATTAAACATTCCTTTTCATACATTTGTGCTGGGTTTGCATCTTTAAGTGATTTAATAGTTGTATATCCTAACATGATTAAAGATTTTTCTGTTGCTTTCCCTACCCCTGGAATTTTTTGTAGTTCTCCCATACTTCACCTTCTTTCTGGTATATTCTTTTTATATTATACCTATTACCAGATATTTTTTTATTATAGTTAATATTTAATATTTAATTTTTTATTATATCAATTTATTTATGCTCTTTCATATATATATATTTTACCACCTCTAAATCACTGAGTCACTTAATTACATCATAATATAGTTTTATACAAATAAAATACTTTATGTTTAATTTAATATATAAAATTCACCTTCAAGAAAATTATATTATAATCTGACATTTTTATCTTATTTTTTCAAAATATATTGAATCTTCTTACTTTATTTTGTAAAATTATGCTTAGGGGAAATATATTTTAGGAAAATATGAATATATAATTTTTAGTCAACTAGTTATTTTAAGTTTTTAACTTTTAAAATAAAATATATCTAATAAAAGGGAGATTGTATTATGTTTTCTAAAAAAAATGAGGGTAACGAATTTAGTAATGAAGGAAAAGGAAGCTCTAAGAAAATAATTAAATTCTTTAAGAGCACAAAGGGTATTGCTCTACTGGCATTTATTTTAGGCGTGTTTTTTGGCAATATATCCTCACCATCTTGTTCTGAAGACCATGAGGAGGTCATTTCTAACCAAACATCAGTTATAGATTCTCAAAAAACAGAAATAGAAACTTTAAATAGCAAATTGTCTGATGCTGAACCATGGTTCAAAATGAAAGACGACGAAAAGAAAGCTATTGAAGCTGAAAATCAACGTAAAGCTGAAGAAGCTAAAAAAGCTGAAGAAGCTAAAAAGGCTGAAGAACAACGCAAAAAAGAAGAAGAGGAGAAGAAAGGATATGATACTGGTATTACTTATGACCAATTAGCTAGAACACCTGATGATTATAAGTACAAAAAGGTAAAATTTGAAGGTAAGGTTATTCAAGTTATTGAAGATGGTGATGAGGTGCAAATAAGATTAGCTGTGTCTGGAAATTATGATAAGGTTGTACTATGTAGTTATAAAAAATCAATAACTCCTTCAAGAGTATTAGAGGATGATTACATAACTATAAGAGGTATAAGTGCTGGAACTATAACTTATGAATCAACTATGGGTGGAAATATAACTATACCAGGGATAGCTGTAGAGAAAATTAATTAATATTGTTTTGTATTATAGTTAATATTTTATATTATAGTCAATATGTTTAAAGATGTTTTTATAATTGCAAATAAACAGTTACAAGGCTCTAAATTAGTTTTTGCTTTTAGCATATTATCTATTTTTTATCAACTATTAATTATTTAGTATTAATATTTCCATATATGAATTTTATTATAAAATAGTCAAGAATAATAGATTATTAAATGATAGAAAAATTTTAACTAAAAGTCATGTATTACAATAACACATGACTTTTAATTAAATCTCAATATTTATTATATAAAAATAATTTCTTAGTAGCACAGGAATAATTTTTTATCAAACATATATTTTAGCCATATATCCCAGGGGCTTTTACTCCATCAACACCAAAGAAATATATAACACCATCAATCTCGAAAAGTCCACCAGCTGCAGCCATAGCAGTATCAGGCATAAAGTAATATACTTTACCATTAATAGTTTGCCATCCAGTAACTGCTTTTGAATTATTACCAAAGTAATATATTTTTCCAAGTAAATGTAGGAATCTATTTTGATAACGTATAGCTTGACCTTCTATATTGTTAGCATCCGTATTAGCAGGTGCAAAGTATTCAAATCCATTAGACCCTTTAAACACTCCTATCTGAGGTAAACCATTTCTAAAGTAAAAATTTTTATTATCAATAGTTTTATAACCATTCGCACCCATAGCTGTATTAGGCTCGAAGTAATATCTATTACCATCAATAGTTACCCAACCAGTAGCCGCTTTTGAATTATTACCAAAATAATATATATTGTCATGTAAATATAGGAATCTATTTTGATAACGTATAGCTTGACCTTCTATATTGTTAGCATCTGTATTAGCAGGTGCAAAGTATTCAAATCCATCAGGTCCTTTAAACACTCCTATCTGCATAATACCATCAGTATTAAAATAAAAATGTTTACCACTAATAATTGTATAACCAGTTGAAGCTATAGAAGTGTTAGTATTAAAGTAGTATTTTTTACCATTAATAGTTTGCCATCCAGTAACTGCAACAGCAGTGTTAGTATTAAAGTAATATTTTTTACCATCAATAGTTCGCAATCCGGTAACTGCTTTTGAGTCACTACCAAAGTAATATTTTTTACCATTCAAAGTTAAGAATTTATTTTGGTAAAGTATAGCTTGACCTTCTATGTTATTATTATGAGTATTAGCAGGTGCAAAGTATTCAAATCCATTAGGTCCTTTAAACACTCCTATCTGCATAATACCATCAGTATTAAAATAAAAATGTTTACCATTAATACTTGTATAACCAGTTGAGGCTATGAAAGTGTTAGTATTAAAGTAATATTTTTTACCATCAATAGTTTGCCATCCAGTAGCTGCTTCAGCAGTGTTAAGATTAAAGTAATATTTTTTACCATCAATAGTTTGCCATCCAGTAGCTGCTTCAGCAGTGTTAAGATTAAAGTAATATTTTTTACCATCAATGGTTTGCCATCCAGTAACTGCTTTTGAGTCATTATCAAAATAATATTTTTTGCCATTCAAAGTTAAGAATTTGTTCTGGTAAACTATAGCCTGACCTTCTATGTTATTATTGTGAGTATTAGCAGGTGCAAAATACTCAAATCCATTAGGTCCTTTAAATACTCCTGTTACCATTTTAGATTCATTATTAGCATCAAAATAGAAATTATTTCTTTCAATAGTAATATATCCATTTTGAAGAATTCCATCATAACTAAAGTAATACTTGTCATTATTTATAGTGCATAGATGAATTGCAGCAATAGCATTATTAGGATTAAAGTAATATTTCTTATTGTTAATAATTCTCCATCCAGTAACTGCTTTTGAGTCACTACCAAAGTAATATTTTTTACCATTCAAAGTTAAGAATTCATTTTGGTAAAGTATAGCTTGACCTTCTATGTTGTTAGCATCCGTATTAGCAGGTGCAAAATATTCAAATCCATTAGGTCCTTTAAACACTCCTATCTGCATAATACCATCAGTATTAAAATAAAAATGTTTACCATTAATAATTGTATAACCAGTTGAAGCTATAGCAGTGTTAGTATTAAAGTAATATTTTTTACCATCAATAGTTTGCCATCCAGTAGCTGCTTCAGCAGTGTTAGTATTAAAGTAATATTTTTTACCATCAATAGTTTGCCATCCAGTAGCTGCTTCAGCAGTGTTAGTATTAAAGTAATATTTTTTACTATCAATAGTTTGCCATCCGGTAACTGCTTTTGAGTTATTATCAAAGTAATATTTTTTACCATTCAAAGTTAAGAATTTACTTTGATAAACTATAGCCTGACCTTCTATGTTATTATTATAAGTATTAGCAGGTGCAAAATATTCAAATCCATTAGAGGTACTAAACACACCTATTTTCACTACACAATCACTATCAAAATAAAAGTGTTTACCATCAATAGTTTTATAACCATTAAAGGCAATAGCGGTATCAGTATCAAAGTAGTATCTACTACCATTAACAGTCTGCCAACCTTTTGAGATGATAGCAGTGTCAGGATTGAAATAATACTTATTATTGTCAATTACTTGCAATCCGACTGCAGCAATAGCATTATTAGGATTAAAGTAATATTTCTCATTGTTAATAATTCTCCATCCAGTGACTGCTTTTGAGTCATTATCAAAATAATATTTTTTGCCATTCAAAGTTAAGAATTTACTTTGATAAACTATAGCCTGACCTTCTATGTTATTATTTTGAGTATTGGCAGGTGCAAAATATTCAAATCCATCAGGTCCTTTAAATACTCCCAACTGCATCACACCATCATTATTAAAATAAAAGTGTTTACCATTAATAATTTTATAACTAGTTAAAGCTGCTCCAGTATTTATATCAAAATAATATTTTTTACCATTGATAGTTTGCCATCCAGTTACTAAGTTAAATTCTATAGGATCAAAATAGAATAATGAATTATTTATATTGATTAATCCTTTAACTAATTTACTATCTTCATCATAGTAATAAGTTTTATTATCTATTATTTTAAATCCTAAATGATCTCTATCTAATTCATTTTCAGAATTAAATGATTTAAAATTACTCATTATATATCCTAATGATAGTTTTTTAATATCTTTAAAATCTATACTCATTTTATTAAATGATTGAGTATTAGATAAGATACCTTTGATTCTTATTTTTTGTAATATTTTTTTATTACTTTCTTCTAAGTATCTAACTAAAATAAAGTCACTTCCTTCTGTAGACCATTTATACTCAAAAGAAGAACTATCTAAATTTATATTTACTTTTTTGTGGAATGTATTTGGGTTAAGAACTATAATCTCAGGGTAGTACTCATTTGAATAATAATTGGTATTAATATTTATTAAACTTGTATATAAATCAGGTGCTATCAATACTTTATTGATATATCTATCTATTCCATAGAGAGGTTCATAGGAAAAATCTAGTGAAGTAGATATATCTTCACCCGTATCAGGATTATATATAGGCTCTACTACAACATTTCTACCATTTCCGCTAAATATAGTGCTTTTAGATGACGATGTTTTCCATTCACCAAAATATATATCTATATTTTTATTATTGTCACAAATAAATTCTACATATCCAAGATTAGTTTTACCAACAAGGGTAAAGTATTTATCGATTACAAAATTTATATTTTCAAACCCAAACAATTTCCAGAAACTTATATTGTCCAAAAATAAATTCATAAAATTAGAAGTATTATGGTGTCCATCTGAATTTTTCACAAAATCAAGGTAAGATGAGTATACGGATTCATTTAAATATAATCCATTTACTTTTACTTGATTTTTACTAACTAAAGAAATAGAGAAATCTATACTTTTATCAGTATTATTATCAACATAGTATTTTCCTGTTATAGTATTAATATCATCTTTCATAAATACATTTATATCTTCAGCAATAAAATCTTTACTGTTAAATTCTAATGTACTGTCATTATAAAATTCTAATATATTTTTACTGTCTTTTTTATAATGTATTATGCTTTTTTGACTTGTTTTAGATATAGCTCCAAAATATTTATTATTAGATTCATCAGTGTAATTGTACGCTATATTTTTACTATCTAGGCCTAAAGTATTGATTTTCTCAATAGTATTAGATAAATTGGATATCAAATAATTTTTATCCCCAGACAATAACAAACTATAAGATTTTGCAACAAGATTTATTTCTATTATTAAACTAATTTTATCATCTAACTCACAAGTCAAGAATATATATCTATCTTTATTATCTATATCGCCTGAAAAATCTATTGTTTGATTGCCTATAATAAGTTTATTTTTATTTATATCAATTTTACTTAAAACATCTTTTATTAACTTTCCTTTTTTAATAGTACCATTTTCTATAGATATTTCTCTTACTTCATTATCAATATTAAATATCCATAAATCATCTTTAGATAAATTTATATTCGTTGATATTGGATATGAAGATAATAATAAAGAGTAAGTTCCTCCTGCTCCATCAAATGAATAAGATAATTTGTTTCTAATTTCGTTAGTAGTTATAGTTGGCATTATGAAGTTTCTAGTATCTTTATCTAGTTTAATTTTAATATTAGTGTCTTCATAAACTGGTTTTAATGTAGTTATTGCATAATCGAAAAAAGCATAGAATCTCCAGTAAAATTTACCTGGGTATAAATCTCTTATTGAATCAAGTAATCTAGTTCCGTCATTTTCCAATGATCTTAAACCTGGAACTGCTCCAGTTTCCCACCAAAACACTCTTGAAGGAGCATTAGGTAACATCATTATTTTTTTTGAAAAATCTAGATTTTCTGTTTCTATACCTATTGCAGAATAAATTGATAATGAAGGAATATGAGAACTTATAGATGGAGATGAGAAAAAGTGATCTATATTACCAGTCACTGTGTGTCCTGATCCCCCCTCCATTGCTAATATATTACATGTTCCTAGTTTTATCGAATTATTATTAAAATCTATTTCTGATATTACTAAATCATCAATAGGAACTAAAATTTTATCATCTTCTGTCTTAAGAGGGCCATATTTTTTAGATTCAGACAAATGATTAAAATAGTTTACCACTGAAGTTGCCTTATCATGCAATATTAATTCATTATTAACTAATGAAGGTATTCCTGCAGATATACCAGCTATAGGTAATAAGAAAATAGTAACTTCAGCACCTATTCCAACAATTGAAGCTACAGTTGCAGCTATAGATAATGACATATTTATTGCTAAAACACCCACCTTAGCTTCTAATTCTTTTTTTAGTAATGGGTCATGTTCGTCTAGTAATTCCTTAATTGCTGCACCTAAGTTTATTCCGTCTAATATAGTAGATACAATAGGTATCCCCTCTGTTATTGTAGGTAGTACATTTATAGTATCATTTACTGCATTTGATATTAAATTTACTAATTGGATAGAGTCATATATAGTATTTAAACCTGTACTAAATAGTTGAGCATAAAGTTGAACCTTAACTGAGGTACTTAAATCATTCAGTACATCTTTATTGCTACTATAATCTATTAATGATTGAATAAAGAATGCTGCGTTTAATGTATTAACTTGAGAAGTATGATCTAACTGTATATTATCCAATAAATTACCATTAACATCTGTAATTATACTATTCTTTATAGTACTTATTTCTTTTGTAATATGTTCGCTATATTTTGAAAAAATTTCTTTTTCTGTTTCTACATAAACTGACTCACCATTACTTTTGTTAATAAATCTTACAGAGTAAGTTGAATTATTTTTTGAGATATCTTCAAAAGATATTAAATACTTCTCATCTAGATTATTTAATTTTTTTAATTCATATAATTCATCAGATACATTTTCAAGTAGATTGAACTCATCTATTAAATCATCTATAGAATTGTGAATTATATTTTTAACAGGCTCTAATTTTTCATAATAAATGTAATCACCAATAGAAGATTCAATATTAAGCTTAAGATTATTTAAAATAAATTTTGTATCAGGACTAACACTTGCATCAAGTAATAATGTTTTTATATCTTCTGATATTGATGCTAATCCTGGAATATTCTTGGACTTTGCTTTTAGCTTATTATCTATAGAATCAAAAAAAATGTATTCTTTACTAGATAAATCGCTCATAATAGCTTCTTCTTTATTTATCCATTTACCTGAGTGAGCCAGAAGTTCTTTTCTTCCCTCACTATTAATTCTTACTTCATATTGATTTGCTCCTATAGTAATAGAATTTTTATTTACATCAGGTAAAGTGGAAGTAATTTTGTCCATAATACTTAATAGCAACTTCCCAGGATAAGTTTCTTCAACATTAAAATCATAACTAAACATATTACATCCAAGTAAGTTTACTTCTACATTTTTAGGTGATATATCTAATTTTATGGTATCTAAAAATGAACTTATCTCATTGGAAAGTGAATCTACACTTAATCTAGCAAATTCGCTTGTGTTGAATTCATCTTTACCATGTCCAATAAAGGTTACTTTTACTTTTTCCTTATTTTTTAATCTTTCAGGTATCCTATATTTATTTAATTCTAAAATAGATTCTCCATCATCACTTAAAAAGTAGCTTTTTGCACTTTCATTCATATTTCGTTGTATAATAATACTATTTTTAGGATTTTTAGAAAATAAATTGCATGTTGCTTCATAACTTATATCATCTCCTTGTAACTGTATGATATAATGAACATAATTTTTACTTCCAGCTTCTTCTACATTGTTTGATGGAATTTTATTATTTAATAAATAGTTTTTGTCGAGGGCAGTATTTTTATTAAAGTCTACCCCATTGTCTTCAGAAAGAGATCCACCAGTATAATCTCTTACATATTTCTCAAATTGATATTTTGCACTTGCTTGATCAAAGCTCCATAGACTATTTATTTCTTGTTCTGTCAATTGAGATAGATTATTTTCTGGGAATTTAAATTCTATTAAATCTGATGCTTTTAAAGTTTTTTCTATAGTATTTTCTTGTAAATTTATGAAATCATAGTAAGCTGACGCATAAGCTCCTGGACCACTTAAACTTATTGTGGAGCGAGCTTCTGGCATAAAACCTACTTGTAAGTATGGTGCTATTTTTGTTAAAAACATAGAGTTTTCTGCGGTAGCTGAATTAAATAATGAATCATGAAAAATTTTAGTAGTATCTGTGAAGTTATTATCAGACTCTATGGCTGGGTTAAGGTGTTGGTTTAAAAATTGATATCTATTTTTTACTTGTTCTATTACTAGGTTAGTAAGATATGAACCTTGTTTTGATATCAAGGCTTGATTTATAACACTGCCTAAAGCGAAAGCTATTTTAATTTCAAGATCAGATACATTTAAATTTTCTAATTTAGAAAATATCTCAGATTTTTCACTTTTACTTTCTATAATGAGTTTAAAATTATCTTTTAATTGTTGATCAAGTTTATCAAAGTTTTCTGATGTATAATTATTTATATATTTTTTATACTTCATAATAGCCTCTAATTTTATCATTTCCCAACGGTCTAGTCCAATAGAGCTAGGTCTAGATATTGTTTTAAATAAATCAGAGTGAATACCTGGAAGCATATCAACATCTAAATATACTCCGCCAAAATTTTTTAGGGCTAATAATCTTACTATGTCAGATGCTGCAGCTAAATTTCCACGATTTAACAACTCCTGACTATAAATATTTAATAACTCTTGTTCTGTAAACAAACTATTAGCCCTGATATCTATCCCATGATTACTATTTATTTTTCTCAAAGAATTTGTTCTATATGATTCTAATACAGTTTCATCTCTATTATATTCAGATACTAGATGAGACTTTATAATATCATCTATTGTAGGTACTGTAGGTTTATTGATTTGAGATTTATAATAATTTATAAACCTTTTTTGTCTATCATATATAAATTCCATCCTTTTTTTGTAAAATTTCATATTATCAAATTGAGGATTTTGAATCTCTTCCTCTAGTAGCTGTAATGCTTCAGTGGTAGAAGATTCAACTATAGCCTTTTTTAGTGTATTTACTAAGAATGCTTCACTATCATACCACAGTTTAATATTATATTCTGCATTAATATCAGCCCATTGTTTTATGTATTCAAGAGCAATATCACTGACTTCTCCACCTATCCATACAAAATGTAAATTTTTTTCTACAGGGCTTGTATTGGAATTTTTAATAAGAATTACTTCTTTTAATATATCTTTTTTTAGATTAGAGAGTGCTCTATTTCTGCTTGAAGTTTTATATTTATTCATAAAAACATCAATTGATTCATTTAGTTTTTTTAATTGTAAATATTTATTTTCATTATTGTTTGTAGTTAACTTATTATATTCGTCTAAATTAGTTAGTATAGTTTTATACTCATTTTCTCTTGGTCTAATGCTATATGCGAGTTTTATTAACTCTTCTTTAGATATTAAAGACATAAAAACCTCCTAGTATTATTATTTTTGATAATAAATCCACTTCTATAACCACATTTATTCCTTCTGAAATTTAAATTGATTTTCTTGTTTTTAAACTTTGAAAATAAATCTTATACACTCCTTTCTATTTTTTAAAAATAAATTAATATTGATTTTTTATAATTTAAGTTTTCATATTTAAATCACTTCCTAACATTTCAATTTAAAGATACTCAATTAGTTAATTGACTCTTCTATTAGATAAGGAGATTGTCTGATAGTAATTTGTAAACATATCTTATATTTTTTTAATGTTTTTATTTCTTTATATATTTTTCCTATAACTTTTAAACTATCAATTAAATCATTTATTAAGGTTTGATACTTATTTTCTATATCATTTTGTCCTTCATCACGTATTTTTGTGTTTTTGAATAATTTCCATCACAATTTACACATATTTCTATGTTTAACTATTATAGTTTGTGATATCTGTAACTAATGTAGCTTAATAGATTTTACCAACTGACCATGCACCATCTTTGTGAACCAATGTTTGATATACTACCTTGTCATCTATATAGTAATGAACACTTGCTTCGAAATTATATGTATTTAATACTTGTGTGTCTCTTGGCATCTGCTCCCTCGTTTTCATTATTAGTTTCATGAATTATGATAACTTTCAGCTATTCTTATTTGGATAACACTTTTTATTTGTTAATATCTTTATTATATCTACCATTACTTACTTTTCATCCTTAGCATTCATTTCATCTGTCATTGCATCTAGTAAAATTGCTATTTTTTCCTTTAATCTCTTAGGTACTGGTAATCCACATAAGCACATATTTTTTAATATACTTACACTTTCATATAAAATAAATAAAATAGAGAAAAATTCAGATATTCCAAGATGTTTTAGTCTTAAAAAATTGATACAATCTTGTGGTAACATAAATAAAAAGTTAAACTTTGTAAGAATGTCAACTACTGATAAAAAAAATATACATGCTATCATTGCTACTTTTCTGATTCCTCCATCTATTCCAAAACTAGAATTAAATTTACGACTTTTTATTGCACTTAAACATCCTAATAATGTATCAAATGATATAGTTAAAATTACTAACTTTATAAATATATGCTCTGATAAAAAAGATATTGTCATATTCATAACGCCTCCTAGGTTTATATAAAAAAATATTTTGTTACCATTAGAAATATAAAAAGGTGAACTACTGTGCATTCATCATAGTCCACCTTTTTATTGGTAAATCTTCATATTAGATAGAACACTTTATGTAGTGTATCATTTTGTTTATTTTTATATATTTAAGTATAAGAGGATATATTTAACATATTTTTATCTATTCACTAATCACTAATTGAGCTGTATCAGGATCAAAATAATACTCCTCACCATCAATAATAACTGAACCAGTTGCTGCAATATATTCATCTGTAAAATAATATCTCTTTTCATCTAAATCTAACCAACCAGTATAGTTTATTGATTCTCCCTCAAAATTCTCATCCAAAGTATTTTGATGTGCAAAGTATTTAAATCCATCTGGTGTATTAAATACTCCAATCTGCATGACACCATCTTCACCAAAATAGAACATCTTATCTTCTATATTTATATAACCAAATTGCATTTCACCATTCTCATTAAAGTAATAATTATTATTTTCAAATGATATAAGACCCGTTCTCATTATGCCCTTCTCATCAAAATAATATTTTATATCATCAATTAAATTAATACCTTTGCATGCTTTTTTAGTTTCTGGATTGAAATAATATTTATCACTTTCATTTTCCATATCATATATCCATCCAGTCTCAATTGTATATGTTTCTCCAAAATAATATACATCTTCCCCAACTCTAACTAAACCACTATATTCAACTGCTTGTCCGTAAATATTATCATTTACAGTATTAGCAGGTGCAAAATATTTATATCCATCTGAAGTATCAAATACACCAATTTGAACTATACCATTATCATCTATATAGAAATAATTGTCATCTATGTTTTGTACTCCAGATTCTATAATTCCAGAGTCAGAGAAGTAGAAGACTTTATCATTTATAGTGACAAATCCAACTTGCATAATTCCATCATCATTAAAATAATATTGACCATCATTTATTAATGACAAACCTATATATGCTTCTGCTGTATCTTCATCAAAATAATACTTTGAACCATCCTCTAAATCTTTCCATCCAACTACAGCTGTAAATGAATCATCAAAATAGTAAATTTTATTATTGAAATTTAATATACCAGAATATGAGATTTCTTCACCTTCTTCATTTCCTAAATCTTCATTATGATGAGCAAAATATTTAAATCCATCTTCTGTATTAAATACTCCTATTTGCATTTCTCCGTTTTCAGCAAAGTAGAAATGCTTGCCATCTATTTCAGTGTAACCTACTTTCATAACACCAGAATCATCAAAATAGTGTTTATTATCATTTATACTAACAAATCCTTTTTGCATAACTCCATCAGAATTGAAATAGTATTTATAATCACCTATTTGATTTAGACCTTTAAAAGCTTTACCTGTTTCTGGGCTAAAATAGTGCATTTCACCATCTAATTCTTTCCATTCTACAGCTCCTCTATAATTATCATCAAAATAATAAATATTTTCGTCAATAATTAATTTTCCAGTAAAATCAATTGCTTCTCCTTCTAGGTTTTCATCAAGTGTATTAGCTGGGGCAAAATATTTAAATCCATCTTCTGTACTAAATACACCTGTTTGTAACACTCCACTTTGGTTGAAATAATAATTTTTGTCATCAATTATTGTCTCTCCAATTGAAGCAGCTCCACCATTAATTGGATTAAAGTAGTATTTATCATCGCCTACAGTCACAAATCCAGTTATCAAATTATTTACTGGTGGTTTAAAATAATATAATGAATCATTAATATATATTAATCCAGATACCATCATTCCAAAGTTATTAATATAAAATTTCTCATTATATAAAGAAACTAGACCCAAATCATAGCCAATCAATCCATCCTCATAATATGAAGGTGTAAATGATAAGATTATTTCACTTACAGGTACATCTTGTTTATCACTAAAGTTAAAAGATAGCTTATTTGCCAAAGTCTTATCTTTAAAAACATTAACGAATCTTATTTTAACTTGTGACACCTTATTTTCTTCACTAGTTGACATAAGAATAAAATCATTACCATCATTACTCCATACATATCGTATAGATAGATCATTGATATTAACATTTATTTTTTCATTTATATAATTTGCATCTAATACAATAACTTCTGGATAAGTATTATTTGTTTCATATACAGGCGTTATATTTATTTCATCTGTATAAATATTTGGTGAAATTACAACTTTATTAACACAACTGTCTATTCCATAAAGATACTTTTGAGAGAAATTGATAACAGTTGAAGATATATCTCCAGAATCATCTAAATCATAATTTGGTTCCACTATCATATTTTGTCTATTTCCTACATATAAAGTATAATTAGTTTCTAGTGTATTAAACTTAATGAAATATGGTTGTATATTATCATTTTCATCACAAATAAACTCAAATTGGCCAATAGAAGTAGTACCACTTATTATAAAATTAGCATCTAATATAAACTTAATATTAGATTGTAAGAAATTAACGAAAATACTTTTTATATTCATACTTTCTAAAAAGCTCATTAAAGAATCTGAAGTATTTGTATTACCTTTTCTATTCATGAACTTCAAAATCTCAGCTACTCCACTTTCATCTAAATGCACACTATTTAACTTTATAGTTTTTTCATCTTGTAGAGTCAAAGAAAGAGAGATTTTTATATCATCCTTAAGATAATAACCTGTTAATATATTAACATTATCTTTAGTTATAACTTTGACATCTTTCAAATTATTACTATAATATCCAAATGAAGGCTTACTATCATCCATATAAACCTTACTTATAAGAACTACATCAGGTAATTCAGATACAAATAAACCTTCTTTTGTTGAACCATTAATAAAACCATTCTCTTTTCCTTCACTATCTACAAAGCTATATGGTATATTTTTCTGTAATTCGCTATTGAATCCTATATAATCTATTTTCTGTTGAATATGATTTGAATTTAACATCAATATTTTTAATTCGCCAGAAATAAGTAATTTATATGATTTAGATAATAAATCAACTTCTATAATTGCATTTATTCCTTCTAAAATTGAAAATGTTAAAGAAACAAATCCATTACTTCCATTTACCTCACCAGAAAAATTAATCTCATGGCTATTTAAGATAATTTTATTCTCTTCAATACTTAGTGTAGATAAAATACCTTCTATTAAATCACCTTTTTTAATTTTATCAGATTCTATAGTTACATCTCTCACAACATTATCAACATCTATAATCCAAACATCACTTTCACTTAATTCTATATTTATACCCATATTATATTGAGAAAGAGACAATGCATAAGTTCCTCCTGAACCATAGAAAGAATATGATAATTTTTCTCTTATATATTCTGTAGTTATTATTGGAACTATAAAACTTCTAGTATTACTATCTAAATTTATTCTTATATTAGTATCTTCATATCTTGGTTTTAATGTTGTTATTAAAGCATCAGCTATAAAAGCAAAATATCTCCAATAAAACTCACCTTCATAGTTATCTCTTATACGGTCTAACAGTTTTGTGCCATCATTTTCTAAGCTTCTTAAACCTGGTGTCCATCCTGTTTCCCAAGCAAATACTCTATTTGGAGCATTAGGTAATACCATTAAATCTTTTGACAAATCAAGTTCTTCTTTTTGTACTTCCAATACGTCATATATAGATAAGTGTGGCTCTCTATATGTTATTGATGGTGCTGAAAAGAAGTGATCTATATCATCAGTTACAGTATGACCTGAACCACCTTCCATTCTCCAGATTTCACATTTACCTAAAACTATTGAATTATTATTAAAATCTATTTCTGATATCACTAAATCATCTTGTGGCATCATTATTTTATCATCTAATAAAGTAAATACTCCTTCAGTTTCAACTAATGAAACATGTTTAAAATAATCTACAACCTTTGTTGCCTTATCTCGAAGTACAAGTTCATTGTTTACTAAGCTTGGTATACCTGCTGAAATTCCTGCTAAAGGAACTAAAAGTATACTAAATCCACTAGCTACCCCCAAAGATGAAGTAATGATTGCAGTTGTAGCTGTTGTTAAATTTACTGCCATTATACCTATCTTAGCTTCTATTTCTTGTCTTAATAATGGGTCACTCGTTTCACTTAGCTCTTTGATTGCTGCACCTAAACTTACACCATCTATAATAGTTGCAATTATAGGTAATCCTTCAGATAATGTAGGAAGTAAGTCTATAGTTTCATCTAATGCAGTTGATACTAATTCAACAACTTTGGCTGCATCTGTAATAGTATTTAAACCAGTACTAAATAATTGAGCGTAAACTTGGACTTTCATTGCTACACTTAAATTACTAAGAGATTCTTTAGAACTATTATATTCTATTAATGATTGTATAAAAAATGCAGCATTTAAAGTATTTACTTCGTGTGTAGTATCTAAATTTACTTTTTTTACTAACTTACCATTTACAGTATCAAATATAGTACCTTTTATCTTAGAAATCTCTTCAGTTATATGATTAGCATATTCAGAGAATATTGTTTTTTCAGTTTCTACAAATATAGATTCTCCAGTTTCTTTATTAATAAATCTTATACTAAATCCCTCATCAGTCTCTGATATGTCCTCAAAAGATATAAAATGAGAATCTTCTAATTCATTCTGTTGTTTTAAGTCACATAGTGCATCAGAAATAGATTCTATTAGTTTAAATTCATCTTTTATATAATTAATAGAGTCAGAAGTTAAATTCTTAGCTTCTTCAATCCTTTCCTCAACAATTTGCGTATCTATATTTGAAATAACATTTATCTCACATTCTGTTAACATTACTTTTTCTTCTAGTTCAATATCACTTGAATTAGAATTATTTCTAATTTCTTGTAATAATGTAGATAGCTCAGGTAAATTTTTAGATTTTACTGTAATTTTATTTTCTTTAGGATTAAATGATATATATTCTTTTGATGAAATATCCTTTATAATACTTTCTTCTTTATTTATCCATTCACCAGAATGATCCAATAATTCTCTTCTTCCTTCACTATTTATTCTAACTTCATATTGATTTGCACTTACTATAATAGAGTCTTGACTTATAGATGGCATTAATTCTGATATTTTATCTTTAACTTTAAGTAATAATTTTCCAGGATAAGTCTCCTCTACGTTGATAGAGTAGCTAAACATATTACATCCTAATAAATTTATTTCTATTGACTTAGGAGAAATATCCTCTTTAGCTAAATCTATTGCTGCTTCTATTTCTGTGGATAATGAATCTACATCAAAACCTGCAAATATATCAGTATTAAATTCATCTTTACCATGACCAATAAATGTTAATTTAATCTTAGGTCTATCAGAAATTATACTTGGAATTTTATACTTGTCTATTTCTTGTATTTCACCATCTCCAGGATTATAATAATATGCAATTTCTGAATCTTCTATATTTTTCTGAAATAGTACACTATCATAAGGAGTCTTTGCAAATAAGTTACATGCTGCTTCATAACTAATTTTATCTCCTTGTAACTGAACAATATAGTGTATATATCCTCTCTCTGAACTTCTTGCTAATGAAGATATTTTTTCTAAAAGATACTCCTTGTCAACTACTATATTTTGAGAAAAATCAAGATTATCATCTTCACCAAGAGAACCTTCAAAATAATTCCTTTTATATTCTTCAAATTGAGCTTTAGCTCTTGCATCGTCAAATGACCATAAGCTAGCCATTTCTTGTTCAGTTGATTGAGAAATATTAGTTTTAGAGATTTCAAAGTTTCTTAAATCAGCTTCTATCAAATGGATATTCATACTGCCTTCTTTAAACATTAATAAATCTTGATAAGCTGCCGCATATGCTTCAGGGCCACTTAAGTTAATAGTAGTTTTAACATCTGGGAAGAAACCAACTCTTAAATACTTTCCTAGTTCCATCATAAATCTACCATTATCTGCATTAGCTTCAGCCATTATACTATCAATAAAGGTATTCGTTGTAGTATTAAAATCATTATCCTCGCTAATAGCTGGATTTAAACTATTATTCAATATTTTATATCTATTCTCGATTTGTTTTACTATTAAATTGCTACAATATGAGTCTTTCACAGAAATTAGCCCTTGATTTATAATACCCTTACTATTAAATGCAATTTTAACTTCTAGTGGTGATGCCTCCATATCACCAAGTGATGAGAATATTTCTGATTTATCTGACTTAGAAGCTAGAACAGATTCAAAACTACTTTGAACTTCTTCGTCTAACATGTCAAAATGTTCTGAGGTATATTCTGGTATATATTCTTTGTATTTCATTATAGCTTCTAACTTTGTCATTTCCCAAAAATCCACTGTTACTGAACTAGGTTTCTCTATAGACTCAAATAAGTCTGGTTGTATTCCTGGTAACATATCAACATCTAAATACATACCACCAATTTCTTTTAATGCAGATATTCTTAATATGTCAGAAGCAGCAGCTAAATTCCACCTTTCTACCAACTCTTGTTCATATAAGTTGAATGACTCTCCATTTTTAAATTCTTCAAAGTTTCTAACATCATTTCCACTATTCTGTGTAATTTTATTTAAGGATTCTTCAATATAGGTATTAAGTTCATCTATCTCCTTTGAATACTCATTTGAAAGATATGTCTTTACAATATCATCAATTATAAGTTCAGGATTTTCTTCTCTTTGAGCTTTATAGTAGTTTATGAAATTTTTCTGTTTATCATAAATTATTTCCATACGTTTTCTGAAGAATTTATTATAGTCAAATCTAGGGTCATTTAAGTTTTCTCTAAATGATTCAAGTGTATCATTTATTGCTGATTCTACTACAGTTTTTTTCAATGTGTTTATCAAAAATGCATTACTATCATAAAAAACATTAACATTATAATCACTATTTACATCTTTCCATTGATTTATATAATTAATAGCAGTGTCATTTATTTGACCTCCAATCCAAACAAAATGTAAATTTTTCTCAACTGGAGTTAAATTATTATTCTTTAGCTCTAATACTTCTGTAACTAGATATTCCTTAAATTTTTTTAAGGCTTTATTTCTACCAGATTTTTTATATGTATCTATATAAATATCTGTTAAACTATTTATATCTTTTAATTTTAAATATTTTTCGACTACAGTATTCTCTGACATATTATGATATTCTTCTAAAGCATCCAATATTGCAACATATTCATCTTCTTGAGTACGAAATCTTACATTTGCCATTTTTTCTAACTGTTTTCTATTAACTAAACTCATAAAATTTTCTCCTTTACTATAATATTTTTACATCTAAATGCTAAAACTCTTTTATATATCCTCCTTTCTATTTATAAAATATACTAATATCTACTTAGGTTTTCATATACATTCACTTCCTAACATTTTAAATTTAAGACACTCAGTTGATTAATTTGCTCTTCGATTGAATAAAGACGTTGTCTGAAATAAATATGTAAACTTTGTTCTATATAAAATATAAAAATTAAGATATTCTTAGATTAAGTTATTGATTTTACAATAAAGTTAATTCTAAAATTTGATTTCTATTGTAAATATTTCTTTAAGCTCATTAATTACAAGTTAAAATAATTTTCATAGTCTTTTTTTATTTTTTTAAATGCTCTATTTTTAGCCTTATTAACAGCTTGTCTAGATATTTTTAATTTCACTGATATTTCTCTATCAGAATATCCTTTTAAATATTTATAAAAAATAACTTTTCTTTGAATACCAGATAATTCTTTCAAAATATATTCGAAAAAACAAATATCTTCCTCAAAAACAGACTTACTTTGATAATTATTTTTCATATTTAAGATATTTTCATCAAATTCTACAAAATTAAACTTCATTTTAGAATATCTTCTAGACAACTCAAAAGTCTTATTCAGTAATGATTTATGAATATATTTGACTATAATAGCATCGCTTTTTTCTGAAAAGCTACTTAATTTAATATTTTTTATTAATTCAATAAAAAATATTATTAAATCTGTTTCTCCCTCTTCATAATGTAAAACTCTACTAAGTTTTTTTACTAATGGCTTAAACATAAATAAAATTTCTTGCAAATCATCTACTGAGTTATTTCTTGCTAAAACAATTAATTCATAAAAAGACTTTTGCATAAAATCATCCTCTCTTATATTTATAATGATGATTTATTTGAAAATTTTGACAACATCGGAATTAAATCAGTCATTATAATTATATAATCGGCAAATAAATTAAATTTTATATGAAAATATGCATTATGAATACATTAATTTTAATAATTAATTAGTAATCTTTTTCTAATAAATAAAGTATTTTAGCAATAAACTTTATATTAATAAAGTATTGTAAAAACAAATCATTTTATTAAAGTAAAATAAAAAAAATCTATATGACATGTTTTTATATTTATATTTCTTTTTTCTTAATTTTCAGTCTTTTTTGAAGTTATAACTAGATTTTAAAATAGATCAATTTTCAAGTAACAATTACATAATTATTAAATAATTATGTAAACTTTATAATTTAGTCAATAAATAAAATAAAATTTATTACATACACATTTTTAACTTAATCAATCATTAAATTAAAATCTTTTCAAACTAAATATTTTCAAGACTAAAATAGTATCTTTTATGAAATCTAGAAACCTTTTTATATTTTAGAACATTCTCCTCTCTTAAGATAATTTTTTTTTGTTTATTAATATTTTTTATTATTTTTTTAACAAACTATCAGAGTAGAATTATTTAATATTTTGTTATTTTTAATCAAATGAACGAATATTATATATATCATTCATAAAAACTTTATATAAAGAATAGAAACAAGTTCTAGATTACTATAGAGATGACATATCAAAATATTTTTAAAAAGTAATTTAAGTATTAGAAGTAATTGAAGTTAGTAAATATAAATGCGTTTACTTTTAAGTATTGCTTAAGGGAATAAAAAATAAAAATAAACTCTGCAACCATCTAAAAATAGTTGCAGAGCTTACAAAACCAAAATTATCTAAATTGTAATAAAAATAATAACATTTATACATAAGCTTCTTCCCAATTTACTACCCAGTTTTCTAACGACTTTATCTTTTCCTCTGTTAGCTCCTCTTCGTGAAATGATACTAATAAATTCCTTATAAAATTATTCTTCAAAAGATTTTGCACATTTCTTGATATAAACTCTAAATATGCCTTTTCTTTTATTGCAACTGTATAATACATACACTTGCCTGTTTCTTGAACATATAAGAATCTTTTCTTTGATAGTTTTGATAAAGTTTTTAAAGCTACTTTTTCTGGTAAATTATGTTCTTCTTTCATATAATCAATAATCTCATATGAATTGGTTTTTATATCTAAATTCCAAATAAATTTCATAATAACTAACTCTAATTTTGATAATTTTTTTAAACACATAGTTATCACTCCGCTTCTTTATCTATATAATTAAATATTACAATAATAATTTCACAAAATCAATTCTAATAATCATAACATACCTTAAAATCTGTTCTTAACTTCTACCTTCTTAATCTCCCAAATGATTTTTTTATATTGTATTCAATAGTATAATCCTTTTCCAAAATATAACTTACCAGTTAAAATAATCTTTATTTTTACTTACTCTCGCCTTTTACAGAAGTTAATAATTTTTTATAAGTTACATCAATTCCAAAAGCTCCAAGAGGTGCAGTTATAAGTATAGCTAGAACTGCTAACGTCAAAATAAGTTGTCCAGATGCCATCCCCATTGCAAGTGGTACACCTCCTATTGCTGCCTGTACTGTAGCCTTTGGAATATAGCCAATCATACAGAACAACCTTTCCTTTATTGTCAAATTTGTCTTAATAAGGCAGAAGAATACTCCTACCATACGGAATAAAAGAACTCCAAATATTAAAATTACAGCTCCAATTCCTGCTTTAAATGCATAACTTATATCTACTGTTGCCCCTACCAAAACAAACAAGAGAATTTCAGCACCAACCCATAGTTTCGAATACTTTATAGACAATCTTCTTGCAACTACACGATATTTTATCTGAAGGAAAATCCCAATACTCATAACTGCTAATAATCCAGAAAATGGCACAATACCCTCTAAAGCAGTCTCTAAACTTATCATTAAAAATGAGATACTTAAAAGCAACACCCCTTTAGCAGAATCTCTCATATGAACCTTCTTAAAAAATACTGCTAAACAGATTCCAATCACTGCTCCAGCTATTACACCTAATATAATTGATACTGGAATTTGTAAAAAACTAATAGCTGATATACTATTTCCTTGTGCCAACCCTGTGAATACTGTAAACATCACAATTACGAAAATATCGTCTATAGAAGTTCCTGCTAAAAGCATCTGTGGAATACTTTTTTCTGTACCATAACCTTCTTCCATTAATTTAAGCATTTTAGGTACAATAATTGCGGGAGAAACTGCTCCTACTACTGCACCCATGACTGCTGCTTCCAATATAGAAACGCCTAGTAACTTTGGTGCTAAAACTATCATTCCGATAATTTCAAAAGTAGCTGGAATAAAGCACATAAGTACAGCAGGTCTTCCCACTTTCTTCAAATCGTTTATATCTAAAGATAATCCAGCCCTTGTTAATATAATAATCAATGCAATCTTTCTAAGGTCAGAAGAAATATCTAGTATTGAATTATCAATCAAATTTAAAACATATGGACCTAATATAATTCCTGTAAGTAACATTCCCAATAAGTTAGGTAACTTTATCCTCTTAAAAATACCTCCCGAGGCCATTCCTAATAAAAAAATCAAAGCTAAACTTGTCAACATATTCCTACCCTATCCTTTCTCTAATATTCTTTCTCTTCTAATCATACATTATGTTGTTTTATTTATTGTTTTGTTGAAATTTTTTGTAGTGAATAAATAGATTTATCCATATTAAATATATATGAAATAGCGCATACTACAAAGAAATAAGGTAAATAGCTGTACCCAAAAACTTCTGCCCCTATAAATACAGGTGCAAAAAAAGTATTTGTAGCACTACCAAAGACACTAGCATAGCCAAGCGCTGCAACTAATTCAATTGGCAAATTAAAAAATCCTGCTAACAATACACCAAGACTAGCTCCAATGGAAAACAAAGGTGTAACCTCTCCTCCTTGAAAACCTGCTGACAAAGTCAGTATTGTAAGTATAAACTTTAACAGCCAGTCAAATGAATAAATTTCTCCACCATAGAAACTATTTTGAATTAAATTTGTCCCTAAACCTGAATATCTTCCTTTATAAAATAAAAGGAATAATACACTAAGACATACTCCAATAATAGCAATCCTTATCATAGGATTTTTTAATCTATTCCCTATTTTTCTTTTTGACAATTTCAGACACCATGCAAATGCTCCACCAACCATTCCAAAAATAATTCCTAAAACAATAAGCTTCCAAAATATTGACAAGTCAAATACAACTTCAGAAGAAAGTGCAAAAGAAAATTTCTCTAACCCTAAAGCTTTTGATACTGCACTTGCTGTAAAAGAAGCAGTAAACGCAGGAAAAAGCGATTGATACTCCAGTGAACCAGCAACCAAAACCTCCATAGCAAATAGTATTGCTGCTATTGGTGTCTCAAATAATCCTGCAAAACCAGCTGCCATACCAGTTACTAGAAAAATACTAGAAGCATTTTTTATAGGCAACCTTTTACCTACCCAATGTGAAAAAGTTGCACCAATCTGAACAGCAACTCCTTCTCGTCCTGCACTACCACCAAATAAATGGGTTAACCATGTACCTGATATTATAAATGGAACCAATCTTAAAGGAATAATTTCTTCTTCTCCATGCCCTACCTCAAATATTAGATTCATTCCTTTACTACTTTTTCCTCCAAATTTAAAATAGCAATAAGCAATAACAACTCCTACTACTGCTAAAAATGGTATCAGATACATTGGATATGTTTCTCGAATATCTGTAACTTTTAGAAGAACCGTTCCAAATATGGTGTCTATAAGACCTATAATTGCACCAACTGGTATACCTATGAGTCCTAAAAAAAATAGTCCACCATATGTTTTATAAACGCTTTTAATTCTTATTATCATTTTAATCCATATTAAAGTTTTAAATTTTTCTATCATTTTAATTCCTTTCTATTTGCATCATAAGATTTTTTGAAAGTTTTATTGCATCAACTGTAGTCAATGTAATGACTATCATAATTGTTTTTTAAATTGATAGGATATAGGTACACTCTTAACCCATTCTTAATAAAATAATTAACATATAATCTACTATTTTTTCTATTAATTAAATATTTCTTCAAATTTAAAAAATAAAAATTTAGTAAGTACTTCACCTCCATTTTATTGATTTAAACAACAAAAAAAGCTGGTGGCATCTATGATATCATAGAAGTCATCAGCTCATTGGCAGTTTAGGATATTATCATCCAAGGGAGAACCTCATTCCCATAATTATTATATAATTTTTTATTTTTCATATGTCTATTTTATGTAAATTGTATTTTTAATGTTATAAATAATATAACCTATCAATTAAAATATTAAAGTCTCTAATATTATGAGTGTTCAATATTTCATATTATTTTTATGATATATAATTTAAATGATTTTCTTTACTTTGTATTATGATACATAACTTAAATATTTTTCCTCACTCCACATTATGATATATTATTTAAATATTTTTCTTCACTCTGCTTATATTATGATACATGATTTAAATATTTTCTTCACTCTGCTTATATTATGATACATGATTTAAATATTTTTACTCACTCTACATTATGATATATTATTTAAATTTTTTTCTTCACTCTGCTTATATTATGATACATAATTTAAACATTTTTCTTCACTTTGCATTATGATATATGGTTTAAATAATCTTTTTTACTTTGTATTATGATACATGATTTAAATATTTTTACGCACTTTATATTATAATACATGCTTTAAATAATCTTATTCGCTTTGTATTATAACACATTATTTAAATATTTTTACTCACTCTGCATTATGGTACATTATTTAAATATTTTTCTTCGCTTTGCATTATGATACATGATTTAAATATTTTTACTCACTTTGTATTATGGTACATTATCTAAATATTTTTCTTCACTCTGTATTATGATATATAACTTAAATATTTTACCTCACTCTACAATATTATATATAATTTAAATATTTTTCTTCACTTTGTATACTAAAGTTTATTTAAAGTATTTTCTTTCCCATTATACTATGCTGTTAAATATTTTTCAACTGAAGTATTGTAGAACCTTAAAATTACTATAAAAAACTATATTCTAAAATACTTGTAATACTACATATCACCCTTAACACTTAAGTATAATTTTAAAGCAAAATTCTTATTACTTATATTTAATTTTGATTCTACATCTTTAGATATAATTTTAAGTAATTTAAGAAATTATTGTAAATCATATAGTACTACTCAATAATTAGGTTTTTCAATGTTCCAATTATGTTTCTTTGATATAATCCACCATGACTAAAAACTATCGTTTCTATATTATAATTACTTATATTTTTAATAGCATCTTTTAACTCTTGTTTGTTGCTGTACATCACATCAACAGGCTTAAGTTCTCCATTTTCTACCTGTAACAAATCTCCAGCAATAAGTACTTTAGACTCTTTTAAATAAAGACATATGTGACCTCTAGTGTGACCTCCTGTATGTATAACTTCTATTTCCTCACCTAGATTCAATTTTTCATGGTTATCTAATGACACATCTACTTTAGTATATGATGATTTAAATCCAAGTCCCATAACATTTAGCATACTAAGCATCTTATCATCAATTTTATCTACCATTTGTTCCAACATATAAAGTTTAAAAGGAGTTTCTTCTCCTGTTATATAGCTGACTTCACTTTTGTATGCATATACTTTGATATTATTCTTAGATTTTTCTCTTAGATAATTTATGTTTCCTATATGGTCTATATCATGATGAGTAATTATTATATTTTTTAACCTATCAAAGCTCGTGTTACTTTTATTAAGAGCATCAATTATTAAATCACCTTGACCCGGAAGACCTGTGTCAATAAGTGTTGCATCATCTTCTGTGTAGATTACAGGAATATACATAACTTTATCTTCACCGAATACATTTGATGAAATTTTTAAAACATCTAATCCCTTTGCTAAATTCATAATTTTTCTCCTTATAATTACTTAATTAGAGGTCAATTTAATTAAAGAAATTGAGAAAATGTAGATTTTCCTCTAGTTATATTTTATTAATTAAAAATTATTAATACCTAGTATATCACTTAAGTTGAAGGATTACTCGACTTGATTTTTTTGTTATTTTATGGTATAGTAATTAATATAGAAGTAAGTAATTGCAAGCTTTGCAATTACTTTTATTTTTTTCTAATAACTATTTTATTTTTGATAATTCGTATAAAATTAAAAGTAAAGTAATATGGAAAATATGAATATAGAAAAACTTTAATAAGAAAATAAATTATGAATAAATAAAAGAAACGCAATACTGTATATAGATGATTATTTAGAAAAATAAAATCTCTTTTAATAAAAATAGGCTTCAAAATAAACTTTTAGTTCATAAAGCTTAGGAGTAACTAAATTGAGTGCAAGTGTATCTACTGTTCAAAATAAATAGTTCATAAAGCGCTCTTTTTTATATTAAACCAATTATATTTTCGTCATTTCAGCAATGAAAAAGAAGCTTATCTCTATTTTGAGACAGCTTCTTTTTATTAACTTCCTACTTTTTATTAGTTTTCTAAAATTGAAAAGCTTTATTTATAGGATTCCTTAGATTTATATTTTGACGATATAATTTTTTAAAAACATCTTAAAAAATGGTATACAATACACACAATCATACTCATAATTGAAAAATAATCAATGGAAAATAAAATTACTGGATATTATCTATTAAAAAATACAAATTGATTCACAAGAAACATATAATCTATAATATTATGATGTTACTCTGCCACACCAAGTAACTTTATTTTCAAGTAACCTTTTCATACCATCTAACTTTACTCAATAAAAATGGCAATATAAATATGTACTCTATTTTTTACTTTTAAATATCTGACAAGCTTTATATACTATTGGAAGTAAGATACAAAGTAAAACAGCCCAATCTGGCAAATGTGGCATATAAAAGTCCCCCTTACCTTATACAAGCTCCTTATTACTAAAAATTTTAATAGAAATAAACATTGAAGCTAACAGTATAATTAAACTTAAAAGGAACAATACAATATTCACTATCATGGATGGATACTGATATATAAATGGAATTTCAAAATTGCTGTGAGCTATAGTTAATGGTAATACAAATGATGAAGCCATGATTATCACCACGAAAAAGAATTTTGTTGTTTCATATCCTAATTTATATTGAATAGGCATATAAACTCCATAAATAATAGAACTTATTAATAAAACAATCAAAATATATGTCAAGTCAAAAGTTCCTATTTGTGGAATAAGTAAATTTTCAATCCAGTAAACTAATGTACAATAGATAAATACCATTGCAAATAAAACATACTTAGATTGAACTAAGCCACGTCTAGGATAAGGAGTTGA
Organism: Clostridioides difficile ATCC 9689 = DSM 1296; assembly: GCF_001077535.1. GTDB lineage: Bacteria > Bacillota > Clostridia > Peptostreptococcales > Peptostreptococcaceae > Clostridioides > Clostridioides difficile. The sequence continues at coordinate 778,459 of NZ_CP011968.1, read as the reverse complement.
ACAAAGTAATACAGATGCTTTTGAATATTGACTCTCCTTTAATAATAGATACTGACACAGCATAAATTCTGAAAATATAATTGATAGTACAAATCCCAATATTTGTGCAAATGGAGGTAAACGCCATAATATAAATAATGGGATTCCTATTGCAATAAATAATATCAACAATACATATTTTTTTACAATCAGAATATCTTTTTTAACTAAATGAATCAACATAATTACTCTCTCCTTTCAATATATGCAAGCATAATATCTTCAATTGTAGGACGCTCTATTAAAATATCTGGCATATTTTTTTGCACTTCATTAATTTTTGAGGTAATCCCTATAAAACCATAACCTGTAATTTCTAAATTTAAAAATAATTTTTTGGTTTCATCATTTAGAAATTGAATATCCCCTTTTACTTTTCTATGTTCGTCCAATAGAGTATCTTTTTCACGCTCTAATATAATACGTCCATTGTCAATCATAACAATCATATCTGCTATTTTGTCTAAATCAGATGTTATATGAGTGGAAAAGAAAACACCACGACCACATTTCTTCATATATCCTGTTAGTATGTCAAGTATCTGACTACGGATTAGTGGGTCTAAACCACTTGTAGGCTCATCCATAATTAAAAACTCAGCTTTATGCGATAATGCTAATGCTAAAGCAAATTTCATTTTCATTCCTTTTGAAAGTGTATCAATCTTTTGTTTTGGGTTAAGATTAAAACGCTTCATATTTTGTTGATAATCTTCTTCACACCAATTATCATATGAAGGTGCAATAATACTTTTCATTTCTGCCATTGACAACTCCTCATAGAAATATGAATCATCAAATACAACTCCAATTCGATTTTTTAATTCCTTCTCATTTCCATCGAAATCTTTACCAAAGATTTTTATTTTTCCACTATCACGCTTTACGACATCCAATATCGAACGGATTGTTGTTGTTTTTCCTGCTCCATTAACACCTATAAATCCAGTTATACAATCTTCTGGTAATGCAAAGCTTATATTAGATAATGAAAAATCGGTATAAGTCTTATTTAAGTTATAAACTTCTAAAATATTTTCCATATTAATCCTCCTGATATAGAATATCCATCATTTCTTGTAACTCTATCTGTGTAATTCCTAGTGCTTTTGCATCCTTAATCATATCTGCCATTTTTTGTTCAACTATACGTCTCTTTGAGTCTCTTAGTATTTCTAAATTTCCAGTTGAAATAAATGTTCCTATTCCAACTTGGCGTGTAAGAAAGCCTTCATTTTCAAGTTCTTCATACACTCGTCTAATAGTCAAAATACTAACTTTTAAATCATTAGCAAAATTTCTTATGGATGGCATTGCATCCCCTTCTTTCAGTTCTTCAGTAAATATTGCTTCTTTAATTTGCTCTTTAATTTGTTGGTATAATGGCTTATCTGATGTGTTAGAAATGAGCACTTTCATTTTTTATCACCCCCTTTTTATCATTTTCAGTGTGATGTTGTTATATACACACTATACACTTAGAGCACTTTTTTGTCAATATAAAAGATGTAAAATATTACTATGACAAAATAAATATGAATGAAATATTAGAGATTTTTGATAGCTATAAACACTTTTTAAAACCACATAAGATAGGATGTATTAAATATTTATTAAAAGTAAGAATTGAATATCTAAAAAAAAGAGGAATCCTGTATGAATGATTTGTTTGATGATAAATTAAGTTATAAACTATTTATAAAAAACATAAAGGAATAAATCCATTTCTAATTACAAACATACTAAAAAATTTAGATAGTAATAAATAGATAGTAATAAATGGGATGAATTTATAAGAATTTGGATAGAGGAAAGAGTTATTCAAGAGTGTAGACTAGAGGTAAACTCTATATTAAAAAAATTTAAATTTGGATATTATGATGCATGGAATATTTGCAGAAGTAACCTTGCTATAAGTATAGAAGATTTTTTTGATTAAAAAAGATAATACTCTAAAATGTGAGAATTTCAACATTCAATACTGTGCTTTAAATAATATCACTGCAAAATACCATCCACCTTTTACCATAATTGAATACCCTAATTATTTTAAAAAAGAAAACATTAGAAACGGAAAACCTTGTATATATAAAATAAAAAATACTAACTTCTAAAACACGAATACTCTTTGATAAATAAAACAAAAAATAATTTTAATAATTAAAATTGGCTATCTCAAACTAGAGATAAGTCTCTTTCTCACTTTTAAAACTTTGAAAATATATTCGATTTCGTACAAAAAAGAGTGCCTTAGAACTAAAAAGTTCACTTTGTGGCACTCCCTTTTTTCTCCTCTTTTTAATTCTTTCTAAAGATTTTCCAAAAATATTATTAAATACCCTATTTATAGATAAATCAAGTTAAAGTTTTGTTTTAGAAAATAAAAATAAACTGTAACTATTAGAATAGCAAATAAAAAATCTGTTTCTTGATAAAATCAAGATTATAATGCTAAAAAGAAAATATTCTTATAATAAATTAACTAATATAAAATTCGTTTATAAATTAATACTGACTTTCTAGCTTTATTTATAAATTAATACTACTTTTTAGCTTCTCCTATAAATTAACACCACTTTTTTAACTATGAAACCTATCTACAACATTGGTACCATAAGACCAGCTACCACAATAGAAATCATACAAGCCATACCACCAACTACCAGCTTAGGCATAATCTTAGACATCAAATATGCTCTTTCTTCTTCCGTTTCTCCAACAGCATTACACACTTCATTTGAAATTAAATATGTAGTTGGGAATCCCAACATCTGACAAAACCCTACTCCAAAAGCAAGAGGTTTAGAACCGATAATTTTCCAACCTGGTAACACCTTCATCATAAGGAATATACCAATGATAGAAGCTGCAAACATACCTACAATTGGTACAAAAAGACTAATTAAATCTGTCAAAGAAACTTTTGCTAAAGAAGGAATAACAGCTGCAAACACAACCATGTTGATAAATCCCTTGATTTTTCCTTTTTCCAAAATGTCTTTTGGTACAATACCAATACGTGTTACAATAACACCAACAACAAGACATACAATAGAATAATTTACATGAATAATCTCTGAAAGTTCATACCCTAGATAAGAGAATAATGCTATAAAAAATATACAAACATTTGTAGAATAATATTTATCGTATTTTTCACAGAAAGCTTGTTTTACTTTTGTGCCTGTATTCTCTGCTTCTTTCTTATCAGTATCAACATTTGCTAAATCAATGCCTTTTGATTTTGCTTCATGATATTCTACTAAAAGACGGTTTGCCTCTTGTAACGCTGCTCTTGAAGCTATTGGTGTACCAATAAACTTCTGAATTGCAAATACAACTGTTGCTGTAGCTGCTGCAAGTGTCAGTCCTTTTTCTAGTGCTGCTTGTGTCATAATAGTAGTAGCAGGTAAAGCTCCATTTATAACTGGTATGCTTGTCAATACTGTTGATTTTCCAAACAAAGGAATACATAATGAGACACAGACTATAACTGCTACAATTCCAAGCCATGCTGTCAATACTGTTCTCCATTCGTCTATAAATTGTTTAACATTCAACATTGTTCCCATACTAAACATAATCATTGGAACACTCCAACTAGCTGCTGCGGTCATACCTGCTTTTTCAATAATATCAGCTGGTATTGCTTTTGTGACAAATAGAATCAAAAATAAAAGTAGTGTAACAAATACAGCTGATACTTTTGCTTTTGTTTTGCTTGCAATTAAATCCCCAATAGCAAATAAAACTAATACGACACTAAACCATAATAACATATCACTCATAGAATAACCCCCTTATTATAAATATCTTTCAAACCAATCTACAATAGCATTTGCTCTTGCAATTCTATTAGATGGTCTTCCATTTCTAGACAATCCATGTGTATCTCCGTGGAACAAATACATTTCTGTATCTACACCAAGCTGTTTTAATGCTGTAAACATTTGGAAAGTATCCCCCATAAAACATCTATAATCCCTATCACTATGTAAGAACAATGTTGGTGTCTTAACATTTTTCACATATTTAATAGGTGAATGATTCCAAAGAACCTCCTCATGATTCCAAGGCGTCTTATCTCCACAAGTCTGCTTCATAATTCTATCCCCAAAGTCAATAATTAAAGAAGCTGTAATCAAGTTACTAATACCTCTTTGAGAAACTGCTGCTTTGAAACGGTCTGTATGACCAATTATCCAGTTTGTCATATAACCACCGTAACTTCCCCCTGCAACCCCTAAGCGGTCTGCATCAATCCCAGGATATTTTTCAATACAAGTATCTACAAATTCCATAAGATGCTCATAGTCAACATACCCCCATCTTTCTACCATTTCTAAGAATTTTTCACCATAACCGTCACCACCATGAGGGTTACAATAAATCACATACATTCCCTTTGATGTTACACACTGCTTCAAGTGTGTAAACATATAGCCATATGCCCATTTAGGTCCACCATGAATGAACAATACAGCAGGATATTTTTCGCCTTCTTTAGCATCTATAGGCGGTATAACAAAACCATCAACTTCTTCTTTATTTTTTGCTACAAACGTCAATTTTTCAGGTAATGAAACCTTATGAGTATCTAAATATGGTTCAGAAAAAGCAGTCATTTTTTTCATTGTACCTGTAGTCATATCAATGCTATATATTTCTGCTAACTCATAATCTTTCAACATTACTGTGTACATGGTGTTGTCGTAAATATCAAAAGATGTAAAAGCATCTACTTTTGTGATGATACGTATATTACCTGTCTTTGTATCAAACTCATTAAATTCTGTCATAGTTCTGCAAATTCTTGCACCAATAAATTTGTCTCCTATAACTTTATTACTACGTCCACCACCATATACTGCATCTACATCCAGTAATGTAGCATACATACCATCTGGACTAGCAATCATATTTATTTCACTAGTACTCAAATCAAGTATAAAAATATCATGATTCTGTGTAATAGAACGGTCTAATGTTGAAGCTTGCAACATTACTTTATCTTTGCCAATATATTTTGCCAAACTTATTTGGTACTTTCCTTGTGGTACAAGTTCTTTGGTTTCACCACTGTCTATATGATACTCCCAAAGTCCAGAAAAAGGAGTTGCACAATCTTCATAAATCTGACCAGTATATAAAATTCTGTTTTTATCAGAAGAAACGTCTACACCTGCTACTTCACAAAATTTTGGTGTAATGGCTTTTGTTATATTTTCACCTTCTTGATATAATTCTAATGTTACACGTCTTCTTTGAGAAAAATTTTCTCCATCTCTTATAAAAGGTTTATCTGTAAATGTCCAATAATCTACACCCTCTACTGCCCTATCTGGTTCTGATTTTTTAGAATCCGTTGGATTTTTTGTTGTCAGTAACCACAATTTATTTCCAAGTGATACAGGTACGCTACAAGCTTTTGGAATAGAAAATGCTTTTTTTGCTTCTCCTCCTTCTATAGAAATAGTGTAAAAATCTGTTGTACTTGCTTTTGGCTTATTTCTTTTAGATGTAAAAAGTAGTTCTGTATTAGAAATCCAACTAAATGATGTTACATCTTTTGTTTGAGTCATATGTATTTGTTTTTCTGTTTTGATGTCCATCACATATAAGTCATGTTCATAGCAGTCTTTTTCCTCGTTGATATTTGATATAATATAAGCAATATGCTTTCCATCAGGTGAACAAGAAATATCATGAGGGAATATATATTCAAAAATATCTGAACTTTCAATCTTTATTTTTTCCATTTTTATATTCTCCTTTCTACTGTCCTATGTTATCTTTTTTTATATATACCGAAAACCAATCTAGCATTTCAACTAATCTTTGTAGCTTTTGTTTTGGTCTACCAGAACGAGACAGTTCATGGTTTTCTCCTTCAAATAGACAAAGTTTTGTAGGACACCCATGAATTTTCAATGCTGAAAACATCTGGAATGCTTCTTGCATATAGCATCTATAGTCTTTTTCACCATGTAAAAATAAAGTCGGTGTAACACATTTATCAGCATAAGCAAGAGGTGACTGTTTCCATTGAAGCTCGTGGTTTTCCATATGAGAAGCACCTGTTTGTCCTTTGCAGAAATAATAACCAATATCTGTTGTACCCTCCATGCCACTCCAGTTTGCAATAGAACGCTGAGCACAAGCAACAGCAAAACGGTTTGTATGACCAATTATCCAATTCGTCATAAATCCACCATAACTTCCACCTTCAACAGCCAATTTTGTTTTATCAATGTCTGTATATTTTTCAAGTACAGTATCTGTAAATTCCATAAAATCTATATAATCAATATCTCCAAACTGTTTCCTAATATCTGCAAAAGCATTGCCACGACCTTCAGACCCCCTTGGGTTACAGAAGAATACAAAGTAACCTGCACTTGTAAATACCTGTATCTCATTCATAAAATATGGTCCATATGTCAATCTTGGTCCTCCATGAATCGCCAATACAGCTGGATATTTTTTCCCCACCTCATAATCTACTGGTTTATATACGTATCCTTGTATTTCCCATTTAGAACTTCCTTTTGACTCTATGTATTCTGGCACAGAAATTTTATATTCCTCTAAAATATGGTCATTTAAATGTGTTTTCTTACACAATGTTCCATTCTCTACTGTATAAACTTCTGGTAATCCATTTCCTAAACAACCCACACATACAATATTGCCATCTTTTACATCTATAAAATCAACTGAACCTGTCTGTGTTACTTTTTCCTGTTTTCCTGTTGGAATATGTATTCTTTCAATAATGCAGTCCATATCTACTGTAGAAGTGTAATAAATATATTCTCCATCTACCTTTGTTGTCTGACCAGCACCCATTTTAACATCAGATGTTACTGTATTTCCAATACAATGATGTTGATGCCCTGAAAGAAGTTTCATTTCTTTCGTATCAATATCAATAGTATAAAAATCTCCATTTTCTCCATTTCCATAAGATAAAGCATCAGTTAGGTTTAGTATCACTTGATTTTGATATAATTCAAAACCTTTTATAATATACTTATCTTTTTCTAATATACAGACATTTGTGTTTGTGTTTGTATCAAATACATAGACCCCATTTTTCAAACCTTTTACATCTTTAAACTCTTGCCCTATATATAAGATTTTTCCATCACTTATTTTCATACCTACAACATTAAACATAGGTGCTGTAATTGCCTTCAACTCATTTATATTACTGTCGTATACATATAGGCGTTTTCTTTTTCTGCTAATATATCCCTCCCCATTGACAGCATAAGGAATTTCTTTGAAATGTTCATAATGTCTTTTGTTATAAGCATTTATTTTTTTCTGTTGTTCTTCTTCTGGCAATCCCTCTACAATAGGTCGGTCATTGTCATAAGAATCAACAACTGCATACAAACCTTTTCCTATAGGATTCAATTTACCACCTTTGATAGGGAGTCTAAAAAGTTCTTCTGCTTCTCCACCATTTAAAGATAAAGCATAGTAACTCATGCATTGCTTACCGTTTTTGACAGCATCTTTTACTTTTTCATTTCGCAAAGCAGGGAACAAGATAGTATTTTCATCTTCCCAGGCATATGCTCCAACAGAGTTTATAGACGTTATTTGTTTTAATTCGCCAGTTTTATTGTTTAATATATAAACTTGGCTTGTGTAACCATTCTCTTTGATATCAGCTTTTTTTACAATAAATGCTGTATATCCTCCATTTGGTGATATTTGGCAATCACTTATAAATTGATATTCCAAAAATGTTTCACTCGTAAATAGCTTTTTCATAGTATTTTCTATCCTTTCTTTAGTAATTTTTTTCAAACTCCCTACCACCTCTTTCATTTTTTATTTTAAATTTAAAATAAAAAATTTTAAATTTAAAATAAAAAATTTTATAAAGGTTATTTTTTTAGGAAGCCTTCTGGCTTCCTTGTAATATTTGTAATTTAAAGTATATTTAATCCATGCTTAATTCATACTTAATCTATACTTAGTCCATACTTAATCTATATTTAATTCATACTTAGACTTATTTACACTATATTTAGATTATATTTATTAGATTATATTTAGATTATGTTTAAACTATAATTAGATTATACTTAGACTACATTTAGCAACTTAATAGATAAGTATATATAGTAACTTCAAAACTTATTATTCATCTTCACAGAATCTTTTAATAGTTCCTTGAATATGATTTCTTAGTTTATCTACTGCTTTTTTTGTATCTCTGTCTTCAATGAATTTTAATATTTCAAAATGGTCTTGTACTGTTCCTTCATAATTACGATTTTTTAATGGTCGAATTAAATAGTTCACTACTATAAATCTTCCTTGTATACCAACATATACATCATTTAAAATCTCATTATTTGCCCCTTCTACAATGGCTTTATGTAATTCCAAATCTGCTAGTGCAAGTTCTACAGATTTTTCTTGACGATAGTACTCCTCGCATTTATCAGAGTATCTTTTTATTACATCTAGCTTTTGTTGAAAAACCTCTTCCTCTTCTTGCATCATTTTTTCTAAAGCATATGTTTCAATCAGTGTTCTCGTTTCACAAACTTGTTTTACCATATCATATTCATACTCTGGTACGTACACTTTACCATTTGTCATAATAGTAAGCACTCCATCTTTATTTAGCATTTTTACTGCTTGTACAACTGGTGTTCTGCTTACTTCAAATTTTTCACAAAGGTCATTTAGTAATATTTTTTGACCTACAGAGTATTCACCACGAATAAGACTTTCAATAATCTTATGATATAAAATTTCATCTAAATTTGACTTTACTTTCACTACTCTCACCTTATTTCTATTCTTTTGCCATATTATATTGAATTACTGGACTTTAATTACTTTTAGTAATATTTTTAAAGTAGAAATTCTTATTTGATAGTACTTTTGTACTACAATTTAAATTATTGTACTGTAAATCATGCTCTTATACTATAGATTAATTCATTGTATTGCAAATCAAGTTATTGTACTATAGATTAAATCGTTGTACTTCAAATTAAACTATTATACTATAGATTAAACCATTGTACTTCAAATTAAACTATTATACTATAGATTAAATCGTTGTACTTCAAATTAAACTATTATACTATAGATTAATTCATTGTACTTCAAATTAAACTATTATACCATAGATTAATTCATTGTATTGCAAATCAAGTTATTGTACTATAGATTAAATCGTTGTACTTCAAATCAAGTTATTGTACTATAGATTAAATCGTTGTACTTTAAATTAAACTATTATACTATAGATTAATTCATTGTTCTGCAAATCATGCTAGTGTACTACAAATTAAACTATAAATGTTTACTATCTCTTAATAATTTGAATAATATGTTACAAAAAGTATAGCACCTTTTTATTTTTTTCGCAATAAATAAAAAATTTAAAATTTTTTATTTTTTATTTTCTTATATTATCAATTTGAAATATGAAAGATTAAGACTAATAGAATTGATTTAGTTAATTGAAAAAAATAGGTACCTTTTATGAAAATTCTAATGATAAGTATTTTTCTGATGTAATGGTAAATTATAAATGATAAAATTAAAAATCACTTTTAGTTTTATGAACTGTCCCCATATTAAGAAACAACTAAGATACATAAGAATAGTTATAAAGAGATAGTTAAACTATATCCACTATTTTATATAGTTAAAATAGTGGATATAGTCCAAGCTAAGAATAACTAAGAAATCAGCGTTAAATAGCATAGATAAAAATATATTTATATAAAAACTTTTTTTTGCTGCAAACAATTATTTCCATAACATTTTATATACTTCTCTAAAATCTTCTAAACTTGATAAATATTCGATTAAAGGGACATAATTACCTAAACTACAAGAATTTAAGGAGTTTCTATACAAGTCCTCACTATCCCAAGATACAATTTTTATAGGAAGATTATTTTCTAACATCTGTTTTAGCATAACAAATCTACCTATGCGCCCATTACCATCTTGAAATGGATGTATCAATTCAAATCTATAATGAAATTCAGCTATAACTTTAATAGATACTTCACTCTGACTATAGTACCATTCAATTAATTCATCAAGCTTTGGCTCAACTTCAAATGGTTGTGCTATGCTTACATCAGTTCCTAGTATCATATTGGGTATAGTTTTATATATACCAGACATCCCCCTGGAATTTAGGGTTGTATTGAAGATTAAACTTGAATGTAGATTCCTTAAGAAATTATGTGTTATTTTCTCTTTCAGTGAGTCAATTATTGTATCAAATACATAACTAGAATTAACAGTTTCTTGTACATCATCTAAAGTATGTTTTCCTGTAACAACATTCTTATCGAGTAAAAGTGCTAATGCTTCAGTAGTAAAAGTACTGCCCTCTATCTTATTAGAATGATAAAGAAAATTGTGTTTTAACACATTATAAAGTGAATTTTTAAGTTCTTTTGTCTCAATCAATTTATCTAAAAAGGAATTGTTCATGTTATCATCTCAATTATTTTAATATTTTTAAATCATTATAATCTTATAATACTTATTCTAATAGTATGTAAAGTTCAGATTTAATTTAATACTTGTAGTATATATTTCATTGTATTTATTTTCAGTAAGTCTCAACTTTTCATCTAATTTATTAGTCAATAAGTTTAGTCAATTTTATAGTTCATATAATTATTATATATCACTTTGTACAACATTTCATTGTGATATTTTATATTAATCTAAAAACATATAAAACGTATTTTTATCTCTTCTTAGAGTTCATTTTATGACTATAAATCATTAAATTTATAAATAAGAAGAAAAAATATATAGCTATTATTAATATTATTAAAACTCTAATAATATTAATAATAGCTGATATAATAGCAAATCATTATTATCCCAAGAAGATACAATTAATAACTACCTTCCTAGCCACAGTATCTAGTCAATTTCAGTAACTTTATGATTTAGTATATAATATATACCAATCACAGTTATACCAACTATAATAAAAACAGAAATCAAACTGTCTTGAGTTGTATTTGTACCAGCTAAAATAAATTGTCTTAAATTGATAAAAATAATTGAACTGACAAGGGTAACAGGTATTGATTTTCTTATCATTCCAACAACTAATGTCCATATACCTAATGAGCAAAATACAATAATACTTTTAATTGCTCCTGGTATCCAATAAGATAAAATTGAAATATGAAAATCTCCAATAACTAAATTAAAATACTTATCCAACACAACAACGAATGTAAAACAACAGATATATCCAACTATCATTGATGATATCATAAGAGTCGTAATCAAAAGTAACTTTGATAAAATAAGTTTTTTACGGTCAAGTGGATAAGAGAATAAAATCAAGATTGTTTTATTTGTATATTCATTTATTATATATGCCACATTCAACACAGCAAATAATATAATATAGTAAAAACAGAAAAATAAACTGATTGTCCTAAATGTAACATCATAATCATATATTGAAGTAGATTTATCATTCAATCCAGTAAAGACAAAAAACATACATAAGAAAATCCCCAGCATTGAAAATAAAAAATATCTTTTTAGCCCAACTTTTTTTAGCTCTAGTTTCATTAAATGTATCATAGTGTTTCTTTACCTCCTGTACCTGTAGTTTGGAAGAAGTAATCTTCTAAAGAACTTTGTTTACGTCCAATGCTATTTATACCAATTTGATTTTGAATAAATATTTTGGATATTTCTTTTACATCTTTTCGTAAATCATATATTTCAATACAACTTTCCGAAGTAATTTTAAAGTCTTTTATTCCAAATTCTTTTTCTAACAAGTATCCAGCAAGTTCCACATTATCTACATCTACTTCAACATAATCTGTTTGATATTTGTGTATATCTGACATAGAAATTTCTTTAATAAGTTTACCATCTTGAATAATTCCAATAGTGTCCGCAATTTGTTCTACCTCTGAAAGAATATGACTAGAAATAAATATAGTTATTCCATAATCTGTATTTAACTTACGGAATAATTCTCGCATTTCTCTTATCCCCTCTGGGTCGAGTGCATTTATAGGTTCATCAAGAATCAATAATTCTGGTTTAGTAAGAATTGCTCTAGCTATTGCAAGACGTTGTTTCATCCCTAAAGAATATTTTGAAACTTTCTTGTTTGATTGCTTTGACAATCCGACACATTCCAATACCTCTGATATATGTTCTTTGTTATAATAACCCATATATTCACAGTGTAAATCAAGATTCTGTTTAGCAGTCAAATTCTCATAGAAATAAGGATTTTCAATAATAGTACCAATCTTTTTTAATATTTCAAAATCAGTTTCTGCCACTTTCTTACCGAACATAACTATTTCTCCAGAATTTAGCTTAACAAGATTTAGCAACATTTTCATTACTGTACTTTTACCTGCCCCGTTTGGTCCAACAAATCCATAAATTTCTCCTTTTTTCACATGAATATTAACAGCATTAACAACAGCTTTATCTTTATATATTTTCTTTAATTGATGGGTCTCTATGATATAGTTCATCATACTCCCTCCTTTCTAAAAACAGTATACAAAATAAAATTATCTTTTCTCTCTTTTAAATCTAACTTTTTTCTAACTTTTCAATTTTACTGTAAAAACTGTTTTTACATTAGGTCTACTATTTACATAAATTGAACCTCCCATAGAGTTTGCAAGCCCTTGAGAAATAGCCAAACCTAAACCATTGCCTTTTTTTCTGTCAGCAGTATAAGCTCTTGTGAAAATATGCTCTTTTTCAGTTTCAGAAATACCTGAACCTTTATCCTCAATATCTATAAAAACATGTTTTTCCTTTTCATATAGTGAAATCCCTAAAAATCTACCATCTGAACCATATTTTATAGCATTATCAATTAAATTTTTGAGTATACGTTGTAATGCTTCTGTGTCAACATTTGCATATATAGGTCTATCTTCAATATTAACTTCAACATTAAAGTTTTCTTTATCTAGCAAATCATAAAACTCTAAAATAATCTCATGACATAATTGTGTTAGATTGGATTTTTGAAGATTTAATATCATATCTCCAGATTGGATTTTTGCCATATTAAACAGGTTATTTATTGAATTAACAAGCTCATTTGAATTTGTTTGCATTTTTTCCACAGTTGCTCTCATTGAAGAAGATAATTCTTCTTTTTGACTTTGAAGATATAGCATTTCAATATAACCCTTTAATACTGTGATGGGAGTTCGTAAATCGTGTGATATGTTTGTAAATATTTGCAATATCGCTTTTTCACTTCTATTATAATTAATTTGCCTACTGTAAAACTTTTCAAGAAGTTTATTTATATCTACTGCCGTTTCTTTTACAATCGAAATATCAGATGGTACTAAAATATAATTAATTTCATCATCATTTGTTATGTCACGAAGTCTTGAATTGATATACTTATAATCACTTTCCATTTTCTTTGATTTATTTCGTTCTTTTAAGTAGAGAGCAAATAGTACAATAGAAATTACAACTAAAAATAACTCCATTATTCTTCCTCCATTTTGTAGCCAATTCCCCAAAGAGTTTTAATATAATTATTTTTTTCCATACCATCAGACAATTTATTTCTTAACCTGTTAATATGAGTATTTAGCACATTTTCATTTCCATAATAAGGTTCTTTCCAAATAGCGTTGTATAATTGTTCCTTTGAAAAAGCACGTCCTTGATTAGTCGCTAGTAATTTAACAATTTCAAATTCTGTATGTGTTAAGTTCAAGGCAATTCCACTCTTTGAAACTACATATTTTGATATGTTTATAATCAAATCTTTATACTGAATAACCATATCTTGAGAGTTTCTTGAACTGCTGTACACTGTTGCACGTCTAATATTAGCTTTAATTCTTGCAAGCAATTCTACGATTGAAAAAGGCTTTGTAATATAATCATCTGCACCAAGATTAAGCCCTAGCATTTTATCTGTGTCACTATCTTTCGCAGTAGTAATAATAACAGGAACAACACTCACACTTCGTATATATTTTAATACTTCAAAACCACTAGACTTTGGTAACATCAAGTCCAGTAAAATAATATCAAATGAATAATTTTTAAATATTTCAATAGCTGTATTTCCATCAATGGCAGTTTTAACAGAGTAATTCTCACTAATCAGAAAATCGTATACCATTTCTCGAATATTCTTATCATCTTCAACCAATAAGATGTCCATTATTATTCAACTCCTTTTCGTCAGTATACTTCAAATGATATATTTATTAAAAAGGGTTGTCAATAAATAACTGCTTATGATATTGTATCTGCAATTTGGTGATACTCTTCTAAGTTAAAGTTCTTTTCAATAAGCTTTATTGAAAAAAGAATTAAAATATAGTATACTCTCTTATCTTTATCTGAAATATACATAATTTTCTTTTATTAACATCTACAATTAACTATTTTATATTATAAAACACCTTTTAACTTTTGCTAAAAAATATTTTATACATAAAAAAGAAACCACATTCTAGTTTTATACAGAACATAGTTTCTTTAAAAATAATCAAATTTGGATTTTAAATAATTAAAAACAAACTTTTATTTGTTTTTAATTTTCCAATTTTATAGTAGATAATTTAGTTAATTAGTTCTTAAATGTTTATCTTCTTTAGTAAATTTTTTTCTTATTAAGAAATATGCAACTATTACAACAAGTTCTATTGCTAAAAATACACCATAAGTAGCTATAGAATCTATGCTATCTATGCCATTTCTAAAGAAAATTAAAGCAATTCCTGCTGCTATAATACCTACAGCATTTTTCCCTATAGAATTTTGACCAAAACCATAAAAAGAAGGGAAATTTCCTTTTATTTCAATGAATGTCAAGATTAATCCAATAGCTATAAATAGTACTCCTACAACTTCCATAATCATGCTAGGCATTTTGACCCCTCCTTATTAATAATTAACTACTACTATAAAAATATTTATTATTTTTATAATTATATTATATATGCGATTACATGTTTTTGGAAGTATATTTGGAAGTAATTTCATATTTATTTAACTTAATTTTTTTGTGATAAAATAATTCTAATTTTCATATAGATATTATTATAAATTTTCTAGTTTATGGAGTCATTCATTCTATAATTCACAAATATGTATTTTTTAATCTATTAAAGTATTCATTTTCTGGCTTATAAGCATGGACTTCTTATCTATAAGCTTGTTTTTTCATCTAATAAGTTATTTATTCTTTAATCTATGAGCTTGATTTTTCATCTATAAGTCATTTATTTTTTAATCTATAAGTTTAGTTCTTCATCTATAAATCATTTATTTTTTAATCTATAAGTTTGGTTTTTCATCTATAAATCATTTATTTTTTAATCTATAAGTTTGGTTTTTCATCTATAAATAAGTCATTTATTTTTTAATCTATAAGTTTAGTTCTTCATCTATAAATCATTTATTTTTTAATCTATGAGCTTGATTTTTACCTATAATTAATTCATTCTCTAATCTATTAGCTTGGTTTTTATTTATAAGTCATTTATTCTCTAATCTATTAGCTTGGTTTTTACCTATAATTAATTCATTCTCTAATCTATTAGCTTGGTTTTTATTTATAAGTCATTTATTCTCTAATCTATTAGCTTTCTTTTTCATCTATAAATCATTCATTCTTTAATCCATTAGCTTGGTTTTTCATCTATAAGTCATTTATTCTCTAATCTATTAGCTTGGTTTTTTACCTATAATTAATTCATTCTCTAATGCATAAGTAATACATGAAATTTAAATATTATTTTCTTCAATAAATTCAAACAACTCTTCTACAGTTGTATCAAATACCTTAGCAATATCCATTGCCAGTTTTAAAGAAGGATTGTAGCGACCATTTTCTAAATGTACAATAGTTTCACGTCTTACTCCTACTGACTTTGCAAGTTCACCTTGTGTCATAAGGTTCTTTTCTCTATAGGATTTAATTTTTGTCTTTAGTAATACTGACACCTAATTGTATATCCCCTTTCTGTCAAAATATATAAATAGAATTAACTTCAACAAGGATTGAATAAACAAAATGACTAATAAAGACATTCCTATATTTAAATTTGACACATTTATGTCCAAAGTTACAAGAAATATAGATACTATAGCTACAGAAAAAAACAATACTTTTATTGCAATATCATTAACTCTTGATAGTATACATTTTGATGC
Source organism: Clostridioides difficile ATCC 9689 = DSM 1296 (assembly GCF_001077535.1). Classification (GTDB taxonomy): domain Bacteria; phylum Bacillota; class Clostridia; order Peptostreptococcales; family Peptostreptococcaceae; genus Clostridioides; species Clostridioides difficile. Next base: position 762,199 of record NZ_CP011968.1, on the reverse strand, counting down.
CTCATCAATTAAATCATCATACTTTTTATTATAGACCCACTGAGCTCCCATAGCTAATACCCAAATAATTATAGGAAGATATTCAATACTACTTCCTTTAAAAAAATACTTATTTACTAATGTAGCTCCAATACAATAAGAAATTCCCAATATTTCTGAAATAAGTGTTGATTTAATACCAGTTTGTTGTTTAGACATATAAAATCCCCCTTAAAAAGTTATGTATTTATAACACCTCTTGTTATAAATATATAACTTTTTTGAATAAATTTCAATAAAAATATTATTTTGCAACAAATTCTTTTATTAATTTTACATTAGATAGAGGCACTTTAGATGTCACTCCTTGCAATGTCAAATCTTCTATATTAACTTCATTTAATTTTGAACACAGTTCTAAGTCAAATATTCTTTCCCAACTTACCTTCTTTTCAATTTGTTCATCTTCATAAAGCTCTACAGCAATATCCATTAAAGGTAAATGCCATAAATCAAATTCTGATAATAACACATTGTCTTCACTTATTTCTATTTCAAGTAAAACACCTTTTTTTCCTTTTTCTAAATAACCACTACATCTTAAATCAGGTCTCTTCGTCCAAACCCATATCATACTATCATCAAATTCATATATTCTATTTGTCATTTGACTATACATCCATTTGTATGGAATATCAAAGTCTTCTAATATAAAAGAATAATCATTTGATAGATATTTATTGTTTTTATTGTTATTCCAAAATTCTAAAGTCTGTATAGTATAAAATTTCATATATAAATCAACCCCTTTGTTTTTCTATAAGAAGGAGATGGTTCAAACTTTTATTTTGAATTATCTCCTTTATTTATACACCTCTTTGTACCTATTATTTATATATCTCTTTATATCTACCATATTTAAATAACAAAGTTTTATATTAATTTAAATTTAAAAGAGGAAGCTTTGTATTTATCTAGTGCCATCTCAATCATAGTATTAGTTTTGATTATAGACTTTTTCAACCTCTGATTTATTCAAATCATCTATAATATCGCATATTTCACTCAAATTGTATCCTTTATTTTTTAATTTTATGATGATATTAAATTTCTCTTCTCTTTTCCCTTTTGCAATACCTTTTTCGATACCTTTTTCAATACCTTCTTGAAAAATTTCTTCTTTAAAATTTCTACTTTTATTCATAATATACGCACCTCTCTTTAAATTTAATAAATAGTCCTCATTACTACCTAATTCTTTTAATCTATCAAGTGCTCTTTTAATAACATAATCCGTTTTAGATAGTATTCTAATATCTATATGAGAAGGATTATCAATAAGTTTACCCCATATTAGAACTCTGTTTGCTATACAACTGGATTTACGAATTTTTGGAAGTTCTATAAAATATAATGCAGTTTTACTAGAAAAAATATCTGGATGCCCGTCCATTGTTAATCTCAGGCAATTTACATAATCTTCTATGTGATTATATTTTACATGATTTAGTATATGTATTCCAACAGTTTTTCCAATTTCTTTATATTCTTTACCTTCTTCTAACTTTCTACCATGTACACGACTAAGATAATATTCAGCTCTTTCCAAATAATCCTCTTCAAGAGCTCTTTGCATCTCAATATTTATATGGTTACGTTCTTCATCTTCAGCCAAAATATCAAGTCTAGGTCTTTTCTCACCAATGTAATTAATTGTTGGGTCGGTTTCAACCTTAATTATTCTTTTTATTTGAGTGAACTGTTTGATATTCCTATTAGCATATGGAGCATCTTTGAGGATATCATTTATAAAATTTGCAAGTAAATCGTAATCATTATTTAAAGTAAACAATGATTTAAATACCTCATCATACTCAGGCTTAGCATACCCATCTTCAGTTACAACTTCTCCAACATTTTCACTAGTCAATATTTCTTTTGGAATTAAATCCTTGATTTTATCTAATTTTTCATTAGAAAAATCACCTCTACTAAGTATGTCATTTAATTTTTTGGTCCATTCTCTGTCCTTTTCTTCAATTATAGTTCGTTTATACTCTTTTGATGTTTTAATAATCTTAGATTTTTCTTCTAATTTTTCTTTCATATCAACACCTCTTTTTTATTATTACCCATTTCTTCATCCCAAAGTCTGAACTTCTAAGTAAAATTTGCATTATTGAAATAAGAACCTTATAAACTTATATATCATTACTAAAGTTAAGACTTTAAAGAGAAGCACTTAGATTACAATAGATTTTAGATAGCTTTCTTTTTAAAACTCTTGTTGATAAATGAATGAATATAAGAGTATGTATTAAAATAGAGATACTCATCTTTTTCATTGTTTAAGTAATGAAAATATATTTTATTTAATACAAAAAAGAGTGCCTTATAAACTAAAAAGTTCACTTCGAGACACTCACTTACGTTTTGTTTCTTAAACTTCACAATATTACATACTTATTTATTAATTTAATCTATGCATACTTAACCCAATAATAAAGTACATATATCCAACTCATTAAGCCATGAAAAATAGCCCATGGAATAGATTTCCATGCAGTATAAGAAATAATCATTGCTAAACAAGAATCAAAAGAAATACCCTTTTTAACAGTTGATTTTATAGTATTATTATTTGAATCCATAATTAATCCTCCAAAATTCAAAATAAACAAGTTATTATATATCTTATTTGAATCTAATACAATATAACAGCTTCTAAATAAATTATACTCTTATTATACATAATTTATAAATTATAATTCCGATAATTATATGAATAAATTATGTATATTAACCTAAAAATATTATCCTATCTAAAAGTTATATGATAGATACAACATGTCAACACATTGTAATTCTCCTTCAAAGATTGGTTCTGGATAATTATCTACAAAAAAGTTTTTAATTTTATGTGAATAAACAAATCCAAACTTCTCATAAAAAGGAACTCCGCTTTCAGATGTACCAACAACCATTGATGAATATTTTTTACTATAAACATCTAAAAGATGATAAATCATCTTTGAGGCATAACCCATATTTTGAAAATGCTCATATGTAGCAATGTTTTTTAATTCACATATTTCTTTGGAAATTTCATTTACAACTGCTATACAAGTAAGTTCTTTATTATCATACAATGCGTACATAGTTCCTTTATTGAGATATTTATCAATCATTTCTTCACATGGGTCGGCTAACATTAAAAGGTCAATTTGACTTTTTTATTTATTTCTATAGTTTTTATTTCTATCATAAGTTCTCCACCCTCACTTTATTCAAACCTTAATTTAGCAAACTTCTTACAGTACTTATTTAGTTCATTTTGATATATATTTTTACTTTTTAAAATATAGTGATAATTCCCTAGAATATTAATACTAATAATAAATTATAATATCAGCTCTAGCAATTACCTAGAATATCAATACTAATATTCATCTATAATACTAACTCTAGCAATTACCTAGAATATCAATATTAATATTCATCTATAATATCAGCTCTAGCAATTACCTAAAATATCAATACTAATATTCATCTATAATACTAACTCTAGCAATTACCTAGAATATCAATATTAATATTCATCTATAATATCAGCTCTAGCAATTACCTAGAATATCAATATTAATATTCATCTATAATATTAGCTCTAGCAGTTACCTAGAATATCAATACTAATATTCATCTATAATATCAGCTCTAGCAATTACCTAGAATATCAATACTAATATTTATCTATAATATTAGCTCTAGCAATTACCTAGAATATCAATACTAATATTTATCTATAATATTAGCTCTAGCAATTACCTAGAATATCAATACTAATATTCATCTATAATATTAGCTCTAGCAGTTACCTAAAATATCAATACTAATATTCATCTATAATACTAACTCTAGCAATTACCTAGAATATCAATATTAATATTCATCTATAATATCAGCTCTAGCAATTACCTAGAATATCAATACTAATATTCATCTATAATATCCTCTCTAACAATCAACTATAATATCAACACATCAATCACCACTATTATATCTCATCCAAAGCCTATCTTAAAAAAATTTTATTTGAATATATGACTCCGACCTCTTGTACGCTTTTATAATCTCTTTCATATCCGTCAAAATACCATAACGTGCACATTCTTCTCTTAACAACTTCTCACAACAATCTTTATTTTGTACAGTACATACATAGTTTAAACCATATGTTTTCTGATATTTAAATACCAATTTTGGTGATATATCTCTTAAATGCTCATAAAAAAACTCTCTCTGACCACTACGCATTGTTACGCCATACATGCAATAAATAAATTTTGCATTAGCCTTGTGTGCTTTTTCTACAATTGCTCGTATTTCATCTTTATTATCAGTCAAAAATGGAAGCATAGGAGTCAATAATATGCCACAAAAAATTCCAGAATCATTAAGTTCTTTCACTGCGTCAAATCGTACAGAACTTGGATTTACATAAGGTTCTATTTTCTTTGATAATTCATCATTTGCAGTGGTTATAGTCAACTTTACAATAGCAGAATTATTTTTTTTAATTTTCTGCAAAATCGGTATATCTCTAACCACCAAACTACTTTTAGTATCAATAGATACTCCAAAATGATTTTCCGAAATCAAATCTAGTGCTTGCTTTGTAATACAAAGTTGCTTTTCAAAAGGATTATATGTGTCAGACATAGCTCCAATGCCTACTACCCCTTTTTTTCTTTTTGAACGCAATTCTTTACTTAAAATTTCTATCACATTTTCTTTATATCTAACTTTGTCAAAATTCTCTATGTTGTATATTGTGCTACGGCTATCACAATATATACATCCATGAGAACAGCCACGATAGAGATTCATATTATAGTCAATTCCAAACCATCTTGTATTGTCAAATTTCACTTTTTGTAAAATTTGTTTTGCTGGTATACTCTCAATCATTTTCTTATACCTAATTCCTTTATATAATTTTTTAGTTTTTAAACTACTACTTTAACTACCTTTACTAAGGTTTAAATATGGAGACTCCTATCCGATAGTACTTTTAAACTAATCATTTATAATCCTTGAATAACGTATGATTTACCTTCCTCTATATTCGTAGTACCCATCCTTTAAAACTATTTATTTATAATCTATAATAGCTGTTCTGTCTCCACTAATTCTAATCCTTCTTTTGATGTATTTCGCTTAAAAATTTATATATATCATGCTTTGTATTATGCTCTGGACAAATCCACTTTTTAAGTGTTAAGTAGTTTATTACATATTTATTTCTATAACCATCTGTAAACACATATACTACATAATTTACCTAATGGGTATGTAATTTTTATATATTATAATTGCTTAATAAATATATCCATAATCTGATTTAGTTCATTAGGTTTATCGACATTTACATTATGTGAAGCATTTTTTATAATGTGCAATGGATACCCAGTCTTATTGTGCCACTGCTCATTATATTTTCTCACTTTACCCGTCTTGTCTTTATCTCCAACCACCAAACAAACTGGACAATGTATATTTAAGTCTTGAATTTCTGGTATGAACCCAGCAAATCCCAGATACATGAGATGACACAGTTCTTTTTTTTCGTAGCCTTCTAACATTTTCATCATACTCCTTCTGCCTTCAGACGTAGCTCCACACATCTTAGATATTATGTTTCTCAACAATTTATCTGGGAATAACTTTAACATCCATTCAGTCTGTTTTAACCAGAAAATATCTGACTTACTATAATAGTCAGTTCCATATGGACAAGTTCCAATCATCATTAATCCTTCTACCATATTTGGATATTTTACAATAAAGGACTGTGCCACAAATCCCCCTGCCGATTGCCCTATAAGTACAACCTTTTTCATATTTTGTTTATCTAAAATTACTTTCAATTCTTCTACCAAGTTAGAATATGAGAAATCTAAGTAAGGTCTTGATTTTCCATGAGCAGGAGCGTCCCATACCAATACATTATGATTTTTTGAAAAGTACTGTATTTGGAAATCAAAAAGATGATGATTTGCTGTTAGTCCTGGCAAAAAAATTAAGTTCTTTGCAAACACACTATTACTTTCTTTTATCCAATAATATACTTTACCTCGGTCAGATAAGATGTATTTTTCTTCCATAGTGCTCACTCTCCAAATTCTACTTTTTTAAATTATTACACTAACGACTATGTTGACCAATGACAAATCAAAGTATCAAATGTTATCAAAATTTCAGTTATAAAACAGAACAAACACTATTTTATTGGCTTTCCAATATGTTTATCTAATCTCCACTGTGGCACATCATCATCCTCTCCCCAATATTCATCAATAGAAATAATCTTATCATCTTTAAGGCTGATAAATGAAACGACATGAAATGATAGTGGTTTATTTATTGCATAAACATGTGTCACTGTAATTACTAAATTTCCAAATTCTAGCACCTTTTCTACTTTACCATTCCATTTATCAGGATACTCACAATTTGCAATAATAAATTCTTCTAAAGTAAAATGCTCATTTGTATCATGCCAATTAATATAAGCATCTTCATGAAAATATTTTCTTATCTTAACAGCATCTTGTGCCAAAGTGTCATTCCAAAAACTATATACATCCATTTACATTTCTCCTCTACAAATTCTAATTTATATGGCTATTGTATAACTATTCAATATCACTAGCAACTAAAATCAACACTAACTTATTTTTTACACTTCATTTGCTAATTGTGATTATGAGGATTTACTACTGTACTTGTAACAGAATTGATAAGTTCTACTTTTGTGTTATGCTCATATTCCTTTAATGGGCAGGGATTAACACCTGTATTTCTTTGTATTTAAATTCAGTAAACAAGTAGTAAACTACCTAATATAAATTTAGTAAAATATATTATATAAGTTTAGCAAAGTATCTGATATAGATTATTCTGTTAGTAAAATTATATACCTAATTCAAAATCAAGTTTATCTTTTTCTATACCATTAATAATAATAGCAATCGAGTGGATGCCTGGATAATGTCTCCTTACACTTACATCTGCAAATGAATGTTTTTTCATATATGACTTTTTCTCATTTTCTTTTAATGAAACCTCCGATATTTTAAATATCTTCCTATTCCTTTTTCCATTAGATTTAATATAATCAATTCCGTACTCGAGCCTTGTTTTTGTCGCTTTTTTTGCTAAAATATTAAATGAAAAAGTTAAATCCTCTCCAATAGAAATAGACGTTGTTTCTAAAGTAAAGTCCTGAAGATTTATAGAAGTAGTATCATCATATCCAAAAAGGGCTAATACATCACGATTGCCTTTTTTTAGCAGAGTTCTGCAACCATGCTTTACAATCCAGTTAGTGGATTTATTTTTACCGTACCAATCCTTTGCAATGCTTATGACTAAATCTGGATGTGTTTTTGAGATATCATTTAGATTATTAGCAACACTCTTTTGTACATACGTTGATGTATCTGTTTTAAGTTGCTCCAATATAGGCAGTACAGGTGTAGGGTCTTTTTTAAATTTGGATATTGCTTGTCCCCAAGGCAACTGGGGACGACAACCTTCACTTGCAAGTCTTCGTACATGTTCGCTCTTATGCTTAGACCATTTACGCATCTGTGCCATCATACGATCTTCATCCTTGATGATAAATGCTCTTACAGCAAATTCTGAAGACCAATACTCAGTATTTCTTTCTAATGCACTTATAGATAAATCCCAATTTATGTCGTCCTGCCCATAAACTTCAACAAAATCTGGAAAGAAAAAAGCAAAATAAAAACCTGTAACTGATTTTTCAAGAATGGAAAGAGCTTCCTTATAGTCTTCTGGTAAATACATTCCTAAACTCATACTTATCTTTCGACATCTGGCTTTTAATTCTAAGTTATTCCATGTCTCATCCATTGTAGATTTTATGAACTCGTCTACCTTAAATGAGTTATAAACTGATTGGATAGCTACTGCAACTTCATAAAGTGACTCACGATTATACATATTTTTTAGTAATTCTGGCATATTACTCACTCTCCTTTCATATCTGATTTATTAATCATACCCTACAGAACACGACAACAGTGTGTCATATTGCTAAATCTTTATGTAAAATACGATAGTCTTACTCATACGATATTTCCTACTGTTAAACTATATAAATTTATTTATATAAATACTTTTCCCACTTTCATAAAGACTTCTAGTTCTATCTTTTATTATAGTAATAGAATTTTATACTTTACTGATTGCTCTTGCTCTTGCTCTTGCTCTTGCTCTTGCTCTTGCTCTTGCTCTTGCTCTTGCTCTTGCTCTTGCTCTTGCTCTTGCTCTTGCTCTTGCTCTTGCTCTTGCTCTTGCTCTTGCTCTTGCTCTTGCTCTTGCTCTTGCTCTTGCTCTTGCTCTTGCTCTTGCTCTTGCTCTTGCTCTTGCTCTTGCTCTTGCTCTTGCTCTTGCTCTTAAAAAGTTTAACATTCTCCCTCAATTAAGTGAGCTTTATTTTAAATATACTTTTCAGTTTATATCATTTGTTTTATTTTTTCTAATATCTCATTATTAAATATGCTGGTTTTTGTTTAATGATTATTAAGTTAGCTTCTCTAATTCTAATTTCCCATATTATCTTTTAAAGAATTTATCCAGGTTTCCAATGCTTGTGCTAGCACCAACTGTTGCTCCAACACTGCTTTTGCTGTCTCTGGTACTTCTGTCTTTATACTTATATTTTCCTCAATAGTTTTCTTTAACTCTTGAACATTCTCTTCAATATTATTGAGACATAATTTCTGTTTTTCTGGTGTAAGGCTATTTAAATTTACTATAACAGCATTAAAATCTAAAAGAATATTTATTGGTTTGCTAGATGTATCAAACATTAAATCTAAAAAATGTGTCTCACCTAATTCAGTTAATGAATAAACTGCTTTTTCTGGCATTTTTCCATTCTTCACAGTTTTACTTTCAATATATCCCTTTTGTTCTAATTGAATTACTTTTTTATAAATTGATGGTGTACTTATTTTAACCCAACGTGATATATTCCTGTATTCCACTGCCTTTTGAATATCATAAGCACTCTTGGGTTGTTGCTTTACTATTCCCAATACAATTAAATCTATTGTAGCCATAAAAATCATCTCCTTTAGTTTTCTTACTATTGACAAATACTATAAATTATAGTACTATTTTCCATACTTACTATAATTTATAGTATTATAATTTAGACTTAATGTCAATAGAAGGGGAGTGTTAAGTATGAAAGAAAGTAACAAAAGAATTGAATTATTAGGGTCTGCCCCAATCTCAAAAGCATTGTTATCTATGGGATTACCTACCATGATAGGTATGATGATAACTGCATTATACAATTTGGTTGATGCATACTTTGTGGGTGGACTTGGAACAAGTCAAATGGGAGCTATATCCGTTGCATTTCCATTAGGTCAGCTTGTTGTGGGATTAGGATTATTGTTTGGAAATGGAGCTGCTTCATATATTGCCAGACTTTTAGGGCATGGTGATAATGAAAAAGCAGGAAAAGTGGTAAGTACATCTATTTACAGTAGTATTATAGTGGGTACATTAGTTATTATTGTGATTATGATTTTTCTCAATCCAATTTTAAAATTGTTAGGAGCTACAAAAAGTATTATGCCTTATGCAATATCTTATGCTAGCATTTATGTCGTGTCATCTATTTTTAATATATTCAATGTCACTATGACTAATATTGTCACAAGTGAAGGAGCTGCTAAAACAACTATGTGTGCTATGTTATTAGGTGCTTTGCTTAATATGATTTTAGACCCGATATTCATTTATACTTTTGGTCTGGGGGTAAGGGGTGCTTCTATTGCAACAGCTATCTCACAGATTGCTTCAACACTTGTTTATGTAGGATATATTTTAAGCAAGAAAAGTATATTTAGTTTTAGAATTAACGAATGCTGTTTTTCAAAAGAAATTTTTTCAGAAATCCTAAAAATTGGCATACCTACCTTAATATTTCAATTATTGACTAGTCTTGCCATTACATTAACTAATATGGAGGCTACAAAGTATGGTGATTCTGTGATAGCTGGAATGGGTGCTGTAACACGAATAACATCTTTAGGTAGTCTTATTGTATTTGGTTTTATAAAAGGTTTCCAACCAATTGCTGGTTATAATTTTGGTTCAAAGAACTACGATAGATTACATATAGCAATAAAAACTTCCATATTATGGACTACAGTATTTTGTGTAGTGCTTGGTCTTATATTGATACTCTTCCCAAAATCTATAATTTCACAATTTACAAGTGGTGACATTTTATTAATAGAAAATGGTAGTAAAGCTCTTAGGGCAAATGGGTTTTCATTTATGCTATTTGGATTCTATACAGTGTATTCTACATTATTCCTCGCACTAGGAAAAGCAAAGGAAGGTGGATTTTTAGGTATGTGTAGACAAGGTGTCTGTTTTATCCCTATAATTTTGATTATTCCTGTATTCTATGGGTTAAATGGTATCTTATATGCACAACCAATAGCCGATTTGATGGCTGCTATAATTGCTGGTTTTATGTCTATAAGGTTACATAAGGAACTTAATCTTTTAAAAATAAACGGTATGCATTAGTTATACAAACCTACTATCATCAAAACATATTACTTTCTCATTAATAGCAAGAATACATATTATCATATTTTTTCTACATAAATCATACTATTACTATCTGACTAAATAATCCTCTTAACAAACTACTTGTCAATTTATCTATTCACTTGTATCATGGGATTATAACAATTTAAGAAAGGAGATATTGTATGATTTCACAAAATGAAATTGATATACTTACACATAGCTTGCCTTTTTGGGATAAACTTACTGACTTACAAAAAGAATTATTAATTTCTTCAGCAAATACCTCGCATTACAAAAAAGGGAATCCAGTACATTGTGGTGATAGTGACTGTATTGGTATTTTGATTATAAAGTCTGGAACAGTGCGTACATACATACTTTCAGATGAAGGTCGAGAGGTTACACTGTTCCGACTTGATGATGGAGATGTATGTATTTTATCAGCTTCCTGTATTCTAAAAACAATAACTTTTGATGTCTATGTAGATGCTGAAACGGACTGCGATATTATACAGATTAGTTCCTCTGTTTTTGCAAAATTATCTACAGAAAATATTCATGCAGAGTTATTTTCATATAAATTAGCTACCGAACGTTTTTCTGATGTTATGTGGGCTATACAACAAATTCTTTTTATGAGTTTTGATAAGCGTTTGGCATCTTTTTTAATTGATGAGATAGCTAAAAATGGCAGTAGCACTATAAATATGACTCATGAGCAAATTGCTAAGTATATGGGTAGTGCCAGAGAAGTTGTATCGAGAATGTTGAAATATTTTGCTAGAGAAGGTATTGTGTCTTTATCTCGTGGTGGTATAAAAGTATTGGATAAGGATAAACTTCGTTCTTTGACACTGTAAAAGTGTGTCTCAAAATGAACTTTTTAGTTCATGAGGCACTCTTTTTTGTGTAAAATAAAATATATTTTCATAATTTCAATAATAAAAAAGATACTTATATCTATTTTTATATAGTATCTTATTTGATATTTACATTTATTTTTTATGTATATTTTTTGTTTCTAATAAGTTAATTTGACTATTTTCCACATACTACTTATATAGAATACCTTTTATAAGTTATAACTTCTAATCTTTTTATATCTATACTTATATTAATTGTCATGACCTTATTTAGTTTAAATACTTGACCTATTTCATATTAAATAAATCTTGCTATTAACTGCTTATATGTAATGAATATCCATTCATATAATGTTAATTATTATTCTATTTTCTTCAAATAACTGAATAATTCTTAATATCTAAATTCATTGTTTCTACTTAGCCAATAATCTAAGACATAAAAAAGAAGCATAAATCAGTTTGCCTTACACAAACTAAATCTATGCCCCTATACTCATATATTTGTCATATATATTCAAACCTACTACTCATCTCTACTTGAACAAAACTGTAAATATCACATAAGGCCTTTCTATACAGACTTACTCTTTGCCTTACATATCATCTGAGTCATAGTACCCATAGGGCAATAAACACACCATGAACGAGGTTTAAACAATATCATAGTAATCAAACCAAGAACAGTTGATGTAAGCATAACACTATAAAAACCAAATGCAAACTGTACCACCCAAGGTGAAACTAAAGTTCCATGATACGCCCATTGCCAAGGCATTTTTATAGTCCACAACAAAGTCACTACTTCTTTAAAATTTCTACTTCCTTCAAACACTAAATAAGTTGAAAAAAGCATATTAGCAAACATTACCATAAAAAATGTCAAAAACCCATATCTAAACCACTTACTTCTAATAAATTTAGGAATATCTCTATTTCTTGACAGCTTCAATTTATTTCCAAGCAAATTAAACAGTTGCCCTCTTCCACAATACTTATTACAGTAAGCTTTATTTCCCTTAACAATAGAAATAGCTAGTGGAACAAAGAAACAAATTAGCCCAATCCAAGCGAAAATAATATTTACAAATCCCAATATCAAATATATTGAAGAAAAAATCCATAAATAGTCATACCAATGTTTTTTATTATTCATGACACTTACCTTCTTCCTCTTTTAATATTGTTATAATCTCAATTACAGATGCTGGACATATCTTTTCACAAATCCCACATCCAACACATAAATCTCTATTAATTTTTGCACTAATGCCACATGGAACTGAGATAGCACTTCTTGGACATGCTTTTATACAGCTACCACAAGCAACGCACTCATTTGCTAAAATATTTGCATACTTCTTTTTTTTATTAGACATAATAACCTCCCTATATTATTAATCTATAAGAATTATATCAAGATACTTACTTTTTATCTGTGACTTAATCACATAAAACCTCAATATTAAAAATCACACTCTAAATACAAAGGAGTTTCAAATAAAAAACGATATGAAGTCATTAAGTTTAGCTTCATATCGCCTTTTCTTTTGTGTATCTATATAAATATTTATTATCTAATATTTAATATATCTATAATATTTTCTTATACAGCTCTATAATTTTACACCTAATCATATTCTATTAGTAACAGGTTAATACCCATCTAAAACTATAACTTTATTCACAATCTTATTCTATTAGCCACAAGTTAAACTCATATTGAAGTTTATCTTTAGTTACACCCTACTCTATTAACCACAGGTTAAACCCATATTGAAGTTTATCTCTATTTACACTCTTACTCTATTAGCCACAAGTTAAACTCATATTGAAGTTTATCTCTATTTACATTCTTACTCTATTAATCATAGGTTAAGCTCATATTGAAGTTTATCTTTAGTTACACTCTTACTCTATTAATCACAAGTTAAGCCCATATTGAAGTTTATCTCTATTTACACTCTTACTCTATTAACCACAAGTTAAACCCATATTGAAGTTTATCTTTAGTTACACTCTTACTCTATTAATCATAGGTTAAGCTCATATTGAAGTTTATCTTTAGTTGCACCTTACTCTATTAATCACAAGTTAAACTCATATTGAAGTTTATCTTTAGTTACACCCTACTCTATTAATCACAAGTTAAACCCATATTGAAGTTTATCTCTATTTACACTCTTACTCTATTAATCATAGGTTAAGCTCATATTGAAGTTTATCTCTATTTACACTCTTACTCTATTAATCATAGGTTAAGCTCATATTGAAGTTTATCTCTATTTACACTCTTACTCTATTAGTCACAGATTAAACCTATTATAATCTTAACTTTATTCACAATTTTATTCTATTAGCCACAGGTTAAATCTATTATAATCTTAACTTTATTCACATATTGCATCATTAATCACATATCAAGATTTTATAATAAGCTTTAACTAAACACACGATTTTACCTTATTAGTATAGTTTAATCTATTAAATTATTATATAATCTTAAGCAAACACACAACTCTACACTATTAATTATAGCCCCTCCTTTTAAATACTCATAATCTTATACACAACCTTACCTTATTAATCACACATTTAACTCATATATATCCTCAATTTTATTCACAAAATCATGCTGTTAATCACACTTATACTCCTCTATAATCTTAAACTTATACACAACTTTAATTTATTAACCACAATTTTATTTCAACTATAATAACTTCTATTTCAGAAGTATATCACACTTGTATTCTCCAAAAATATCTATTTTTTTCTAACAATATGCCTGACATTAATAACACTCATTTCAAACATCCTCGCTAATTCCATATAATTTTTCCCATTAAACAATTTAATCATAAGCTCATTTCTAGCCTCTTTTAAAGCCCCTTCCAGTGTTTTAATATAAAAATATGTTCCCCCACTTTGTTGACACAATTCAAGGTATTCCAATAAACTATACTTATGTAACTCCTTTGGAATACTTACTTCTATCTTGTGTTCTTCAAGTAATTCTATAATTTTTGTTAATTCCAACATATTTTCACCTCATATTTTATAATCTATTTGCTATTCCCCGACTTTTAATAAGCTTGTTATTACTACTTTATTGACCTAATAATTTAGTTCTTGAAAATGTAACTTATCCCCAAAGTAACAAAAATGCTTATGCCTAGTCTGTCCATCTCTACACTTCGCAACTATTAAATCAACCATCTTAATTCCCCTGTATTCTGATGCTCTAACTGCCTCCTCACTTTCTCCAATATCTCTCACTGCTTCTTCATAATCACTCCCCTTTAATTGATGTATATAAACCACATTGTTGCTATCGTGGTAGATGGCTTTGCTATCTCTCATAGGTCTATCTCCATAAGGTCTTGAATCTTTCATTTCATCATTTAACTGACTTAATTGGATTACAGGTATATTAAAATCTAAAGTCATATTTTTAAGTTCTCTCGAAAAAGTAGCTACTTCCCTTTCTCTCTTATCCATGCTTTTCTGAGATGTAAGGAGTTGCACATAATCCACTATTAATAAATCTGGCTTTACCTGCCTTATCCTCTTTCTAATTGCACTAATTGTATCTATCTTATCATTGATATAAATTAAGTTATTTTCGCTTAAATCACCTATAGCATTTACAATAAGTTTCCAATCATTTTCATCTATTTCTTTAGATTTCATATTCCTTGTACTTACACCAGTTACTCTGCATATATTTCTCATAAATACTTGCTCACTGGTCATTTCTCTACTTATAAATAAAGTTTTTTTACCTTGCTTAAATGAATTTAACATTATTTGAAGTGCCAAAGCAGTCTTCCCAACCCCCGATTTAGCTGCTATTGTGGTTAGCTCTCCTTTAAAAAGACCTCCTATAGTGGTATCAAGTAATTTTATACCAAATTTAAATCCAATATCTTTTTTGTTTTCTAAAAAATCAAGCACCTTCCCTGCTATACTATTTACATCATCATTTTCATAAGTATCCTTGTCCAAAATCTCCTTTATATTACTTTCAAATTTGTAAATACAAGTATCGATATTTTCTCCAAGGTTTAGGCTGTGTAAAAGGTTTTGGCAATTTTGATTTATGCTTCTTCTAGCTAAATTTTCTTTTAAAATTTTAATATGACCATCAAGACCAAAATTCTGACCCCAAGTAATTAGATTAGTCACATCACTTGTTTTTATTGCTAGAGATTTTCTATCTATCTTTGATTTCACAGTGGCCACATCAATCACTATGTTTTCTTTTTTAAGTTCTTTCATAATTTTAAATATCTCAAGACATATATCATTCATAAACATGTTTTCATTTAATTCATCTAGCTTATAGCTTAATTTATTGTCTAAAAGAATTGTGCCTAAAATAGACTTCTCTATTTCAACATCTTTTGATTTACCCATATAAATTAATCTCTCTTTCCTTATAAGTTTTTATATTTTGATTTTTAAATACATTATCAATTATAAATACATTATTTGTTATGACTCACTATTTGTTATGACTGTATTATTCGTCATGATATACTACAAATTATTAATATACTATTTATTCTGATACATTGTTTTATATAATTTACTACATAATAGCAATATCTTATTTGATATACTTTACTACCAATTATTAATATATTGTTCAATATAATTCACTACTTGATAGTAATATCTTATTTGATATAACTTACTGCCAATTATTAATATATCGTTCAATATAATTCACTATCCAATATTAATATCTTATTTAATATAATTTACTACCAATTATTGATATATCGTTCAATATAATTCACTATCCAATATTAATATCTTATTTAATATAATTTACTGCCAATTATTAATATATCGTTCAATATAATTCATTACTCTATAGTAATATCTTATTTGATATAACTTACTGCCAATTATTAATATATCGTTCAATATAATTCATTACTCTATAGTAATATCTTATTTAATATAATTTACTGCCAATTATTAATATATCGTTCAATATAATTCACTACCTGATAGTAATATCTTACTTAATATAATTTACTACCAATTATTGATATATCGTCCAATATAATTCATTACTCTATAGTAATATCTTATTTAATATAATTTACTGCCAATTATTAATATATCGTTCAATATAATTCACTACCTGATAGTAATATCTTACTTAATATAATTTACTACCAATTATTGATATATCGTTCAATACAATTCACTACCTGATAGTAATATCTTGCTTAATATAACTTACTACCAACTATTGATATATCATTTGCTATAGCTCACTATTCTCTATTAATATCTTATTTATCATAAATACATTCTTAAACTAATTAAATTTCACATATAGGATTCCAGTATCTTACATTCTCATATTTTTTTCTCTCACGCACACTGCCATCATATGTTGTATAATCAGAATGTATATAATTACTGCTATCATTACTATTGCCTTCTTTACATGGGTGAACATTACTTTGACTTTTCATAGATATGTTTTCATTTACATAGGATTCAAACTTATAGCTAAACAAGGTTTCTGGTCTTATATACATTTCCATTATGGTATTTTTCCACTTAGCCACTTTTACCTCAATAACTTTGTAGAAATCTTCTAAGACATAGCCTTCCTTTAGCCTTTCATTGATAAGTTTTATGCTTATTGGAGAATCGATTTTAAAATTCTTACCTGATTTTTTATTTAGCATATTTATAATGCTTTGCTGTATATTTTTTTTATTAAATTTATTTAAGGATTCTTTTTTCTTTGTTACAGATTTAGTCCCTTTTTGTATACCATGATTATGATTAAAGTAATTCTTTTTATTTGTCATACCTTTATCACTTAAAACACTGATGTCACTCAATCTCATAGGCCTTTTATTTTGATTATTTTCTATACTATTATTCGTTCTTTTATCTATTTCATTGCATGTATCATTAAAGTTGAAATTTATTGACTCCTGTTGTAAGTTAGAATTTTCTGATTTATTTGTATCAAAAGATTCATCAATATATTTTTTGATAGTGCTAATATTAGAAATGGCTTTATCCTTCATAGTATCTTTGTTATAGAAATTGTTATAATTATGCTCTACATCATCATCAGAGAAATACTCATTAATGCAATGCACAGTTTCTACATTTATATCTCCATTAAAAGAATTATCTTTGCTATCACAATCAAACTCTATGCCACTATTATCAATAAATTCATCATTACATACACAGTCAAGTTCCATATATTTACTATCATCAAATAAACTTCCATTAAACTCTATACTTACGTAACTATATACAGAACGATTACCTTTTACACCCTTAGACACTAATCTTATTATCCCTAAATCCAAAAACTCTTTTACAAGCCTACTTATAGTAGAAATAGAAAGTTGTAAATCTGTAGCAGCTCTTCTCACTGTCATATAAAATTGTCCGTTTGGCAGAGTTCCTTGAAGTCTTTGTATGTTTTCTTTTCTCATTATATAATGATTAAATCTTATCTTGTTAACATCATTCTTAATATCAAAGTTCAATACCACTGAATTTAATTTGTAAAATCCCTTATTCATCTCTATTTCCCCCATTTCTACTAATAATTGCTAGTAACTAGATAAGTATTTTTATATAAATAACAAAATAGTTTAAATATAAATATATATTTTTTTTAATATTTCCTAATTTAACAACTAATACCTTAAAATATCTATTTATATTCTTAATTTTATAAATATATTATGTCATATTAATTGCTATTTCTTTATTTATATAGTTTATTTGTTTATTTTTCCCCTTTATACAAGCAATTGTATCATTTTATCTATTTTTTAGCCAACAAATATTTTCGACCATTTTCTTTGTATTCTCAATATATCTCCAGTATTTAACAAATTTTTTTATAGAATATACAATGTATTTAAATTAATAAGTAGTAAATTTAGTTAATTTGTCTAAAAAAACTTTATAAAACATCTTCTTTGTCTTTACTCTTACGTTTAACAAGGCTATTTTCATTATGTTTAAACATTATTTTATTATATTTAAACACTATTTTCATTGAGTATTCGCTTAATATTGCTTACACACATATTATATCTAATAGCCAATTCATTGTGGTTGACTCCATTAAATTGTTTTACTATATCCCTATTTCTAGCATATCTAAAAAGCCCCTTATACGTAGGTATATAAGTATTTGTTCCTCCATACAACTTGGCAACCTCTATAAACTTATCAATTCCAATTATTTCTACCATTGCATGAAATTGAACTGGTATATCCTCCACTTTTATCTTCATAAGTTACACCTCCTTTAAGATATTTTTATAGACTTAACAAAGTTTTTATTTAATACATTATTGACTAAACTATATTTATTAGTTTTATTGAATCTAATAAATAATTTCTTAGCTTTAAAATTAATTTTTGTATTAACTTCAATAAAATTTCTCATAACTTATAACTTTGTTAGCTTTAATAAAGATTTTAATGGTTTAAAAGTAAAATGTTAATATTGGACTTTTAACTTTTTTATTTACAGATTAAATTTAATAAAATTTTTAACATAAGCTTTAACATTTAATTTAACATAAACTTTAGTACCTAACATTTAACTCTACACATATGAAAATCCATACAAAACTATCTCAACTAAGCAGGAATATATACAAATACTATTTCAAAACACTAAGAACATATCTTCACAAATAACTTGTAAACTTTTTCATCAGCAAAAAAGTAAAATTTTTCCTATAAAAATTTACACAAAAAATCTTTAGAAATTACTGTTTAACTCCGATATTATCTTAGATGATAGTATTATAGCTAACAAAGAAAGTCGACAAATCTTTGAAATTAAATTTTTAGGAGGTAATTTTATGGAAGTTGTTTCAACAAAAAATTTATCTAGTATAAAACTAAAATTGGATGCTGGTTTTGATGATAAGGGTAAGGCAGTTGTTAAAAGTAAATCATTTGCAAATGTAAAAGCAGAGGCATTAAATGAAGATGTTTATGCTGTTGCAGAAGCAATAGCAAGTCTTCAAGAGAACCCTATTGTAGATATTTTAAAATTAGATAGTACATCACTATCTAAATAGTATCTTTTAAACGTACTCTGCTTTACAAATTAAAAAATTAACTCTTTATATAAAAGATTAAGTTATATAACGTACTTAATACGCTATAGATTTGGCAGATTATAACTTCAATTTTGGTTATAACTTTAATATATTAACGCTTTGAAAAATTAATATATTAAACGTATTTCAACTTAAACATGTTAGCTATTTTAGATGCTACCCTACTTTAATCTAATTAATTGAAATAAATTAAATATTTTCTATATCAGCAATAACTAGAGTCAACAATTAAAATACTAATATTGACAATTGAAACACTGATACTAACAAGCAAAACACTAATATTGACAATTGAAATACTAATACTAACAAGCAAAACACTAATATTGACAATTGAAATACTAATACTAACAAGCAAAACATTAATATTGACAATTGAAATACTAATACTAACAAGCAAAACATTAATATTGACAATTGAAATACTAATACTAACAAGCAAAACACTAATATTGACAATTGAAATACTAATACTAACAAGCAAAACACTAATATTGACAATTGAAATATTAATACTAACAAGCAAAACATTAATATTGACAATTGAAATATCAATACTAACAAGCAAAACACTAATATTGACAATTGAAATATCAATACTAACAAGCAAAACACTAATATTGACAATTGAAACACTGATACTAACAAACAAAACACTAATATTGACAATTGAAATATTAATACTAACAAGCAAAACATTAATATTGACAATTGAAATATTAATACTAACAAGCAAAACACTAATATTGACAATTAAAATACCAATATTAACAAGCAAACAATTAAAATATAAATTATTATATCGGAGGTAATTATATGGAAATTAAGAAAAAATTAGTCATGAGCTTTAAAAATGTAAAGGATAAACAAGTTTCTTTTTCTATAGAAAATCCAAAGGATGATTTAACTGAAGAAAATATAAAATCTGTCATGGATTTGATAGTATCTAAAAATATTTTTTCGGTTGGAGGATTTGACCTAGCTTCTGTGGTTGAAGCCAAGGTTGTGGAAACAAATACCACTCCTTATGACTTAGTTATAGAATAGGGGGCTAATTTTATGGATGATAGTTTACAACTGTTAATAACCAATGTTGGTTTTCCTATAGCTCTATCCATGTACTTATTGGTTAGAATTGAGGGTAAATTAAATACTTTATCAAACAGTATTGATACATTATCCAAAAATATTTTGATATTTAAGAAGTAATTTGACAATATATGTAAGTCATAAAATAGGTCTATTTGTAAAATAATTAGGCATATTCTATGTAAAATGCTAGGATATTTGGATAATTTATCCAAATATCCATAGTATTTTTTTGAATTTTACCACCTCAAATTTGAATTTCACTGTTTTATTTTTGAATTTCACTATGCTTAATTTGAAATTTAGAACGCATCTAGTTGGACTCAATAAGATATAATGCTATTCTAATGACAGTAATAAAATGAGGTGATGATTAATGAAAATACATGTCGAACAAGGTATTAATTGTGATGATATTGAAATAACCATAAAATGTTCTGCTCTAGATAATAACATTGAAAAAATAATTTCATTATTGAGTACACCGTTACTTGATATAAAAGGTAAAAAATCAGGAGAGATTTATAAACTCAATGTCTATGATATTTTATACTTTGAGACAGTTGGAAATAAAACATTTGCTTATTATGAAGATGATGTATTTGAAATTGATTTAAAAATATATAAATTATCAAAATTATTAGCTAATACATCCTTCTCACGAATATCTAAATCCATGATTTTAAATATGGACTACATAAAAAGTATAAAAGTAATATCACATAATCGCATGCAAGCTACTTTAAAAAACAACGAAAAAGTTATTATAAATCGTCGTTATATAAAAAATATTAAAGAAAAGCTAAACATTTAATAAAAATCTAAAGTAATTTATTAATATCACTAATTGCAAATTTATTGACCTATTTAATAATTAATAATAATATAATATATTCAATATTAAATACTAATTAATTATATTTAGTGTAAAAATAATTAATCAAAATATAAAAAATAGGATATTATTATAGGCAATAACTAACATCAAGCGATAACTTAATACATATAAAAATAAATAAACAATTAATAAAAATTAAAACTTCATTATAAAACGGAAGGATAGTGAAAAAATGCAACTATATAACACCCCCTTTAATACAAACAAACACTTAATCTATTTCTTTACATTTACGCTAGTATTGAACTGGATATTCAGTCTTACACCTGCGTTGCTCGGAATTACAAATACAATACTTGGAGAAATCATTTTTTATCTTGCATATACATCACCAGCTATTGTAGGTCTATTTTTTATTTCTACAATCTATCCACAAAGTGCAAAACAAGATTTTATTTATAGATACCTAAGCTTTAAAGAAATTAGAATAAAATGGATACTATTAACAATATTATTTTTTGCTTTAACTTTTATTACTTCGTTAATAATCGGAAATTACTTTAATGTAAAAACTTCTGATATAGATTGGATACACATAGCAGTGTTTAGACCTTCTAAAATAGCTTATATGCTATTAGCAAGTTTTATATTGAGTATACTTAGTCAAGAAGCTGGATGGAGAGGATATGCCATTGACAAATTATTAGTTAGATTTGGATTTATAGGCTCTTCAATTATTTTAGGGCTTGTTTGTGGAATCTGGTATCTAGGGTCGTATTTTACACCTAATCAAATACCATATAATTTGGCACAATACTCCCTATTTGATGCTTTTTTATTTATACCAAACATTGTACTTTTAAACTTTATAATTAATTTTGTATATATCAATACAAGTAGAAGCATTTTATCAGCTGGGTTAGTTCATATGATGTACTATTTTTTCAACATTCAATTACTTCTACACTACCCTATTAAATTATGTGTAATAGCTCAATATGTACAAATAATATTTGGTTTAATATTTCTTGTATATATGATTTCTTCTAATAAATTTAAACAGAAGGTAAATTCTGAAATTGAACAGATAAAGTCGGATGATTTTGAATTTGAGTTAGACTGGTAATTTTAATATGAATTATAAATTAAGATAATCTATGATTTGATACGATTACTACTTAAATATAATTTACTCTCTATAATTTATTGTAACATCTGGAAAATAATTGTATTTCCACAAACGCTTGAAGTATATAAAAACAAAATATATACTGATTATAAGTGAAAAGGAGGTCATATTTTCATGTTTAAAATAGGAGAGGTTTCAAAACTAACACAAATTTCTATTCGTATGTTGCGTTATTATGATGAACTTGGTATTTTAAAACCTGCAAAAACAGACAAATATACAGGTCATAGATTATACTCAGTTGAACAGATTTCAATATTACAAAGAATTGTATTATTGAGAGATTCAAAATTTAGCGTTGCAGAAATAGCAAATATCGTACATAATTGGAATGATGAATTTGTAATTAAGGAATTGAATAGAAAAAAGAATGAAATACAAAAGGAAATAAAGCAGGAACAACAAAGAATAAATAAAATTGATAAATTTATAGAAGCTATAAACTGTGATAAAGATGAAATTCATTACAATGTTGTCTTTAAAAAGATTCCAAGTTATAAAATCATATCACTTAGAGAGATAATTCCAGACTACCAATCTGAAGGTATACTCTGGGAAAAGCTATCTAAATTTATCAAAGAAGAACATATAGAAGTATCACGTCAATCCAACAATAACATAGCTTTTTACCATGATGAAGAAGTCAAAGATAATGGTGTAGATATTGAAGTTGGAATGGTTGTAAAGAAGATTGGAAAGAACAAATCTGGATTTATATATCGTGAGACAGAAGAAATTGATATGATGGCATGTACTATGGTTTATGGTCCATATGAAAATATAGCTGGTGCATATGAATCGTTCTGTTATTGGTTAGATAAAAATAGTGATTATCAAATATCAGGTATAAATAGACAAATCGGTCATAAAGGTGAACATAATGAAATAAATCCTGAAAATTATCTTACAGAAATTCAAATCCCCCTTATAAAAGTCTAATCGATTAGTACTTAAATACTTAAGTACTAATCACCCATTGACATCCCAAAATTTTCATGATAGTATCTAAACGTGTATTAAACATGTTTAATTTTTTATGAAGAAACTTTTAAGGGGAAAAATTATGAAAGCAGATTCAACAAAGGAACAATTAATTAATGCCACAATCCAGTTACTATCTTCACATAGAGATGTTTCAAGCATTACGGCTAGAGAAATTGTAGCTAAAGCAAATGTCAATTTAGCTATGATTAATTATTATTTTAAATCTAAAGAGGAGTTAATTAATATTTCTATTAAAAAATTTTTAAAGCGTCATATGGATGAATATAAGGCTACACATGATACTAAAAATTTAGCACCTAAACAGCAATTAAGGGAAATACTAATTGCATTTTTTGATTTTATAGGTGAACATAGTCAATTTATAAAGATTTCTGTACCCTATATATTGATACAGGAAGAAATTGTTTATCCATTTGAGATACTACCTTTAATTAAGGCTCACTATGAAAATCAGAATAACAAAAAAACTGAAGCTGAATACAGAACTATTGCGTATCAAATAACTTCATTTATTCAGTTGCTTTTTCTTCGTTCTAATGCTTTTTTCAAGTATAGTGGTATTGATATTCTTAATGTTGAACAGAGAAATGGTTTAATAGATTTTCAATTAGATTTATTATTGGTAGATATTACAAAATAATACTATATTAATTTTTTATGTACATTTTTTTATTTTATGGTAACGTTTGAAAATATTCTCATTGACTAAAAATACTTGCATTAAATAAGGGGGAGGAATTTTAATGTTTTTTACATTTATAGGAGTAATATCAGCAATTTTATTGTTGTGTACAATTATATGTGGTTTATGGATAAAACTTAATAATCGTAATAATGACTCTAATTCTCACTTTACTTTTTCAATACTTTCAATTGCTTTTTCACTGTTAATTGTGGTGGCCTTTTTAGTAAGAAATTAATGTCTTTGTTATGCTGAGGTTTATTATTATAGATTTTTATTATTGCATGATTTTTACTATATTATAGTATTTTTATTATATTACAGGGTCTTATTTATTATAGTGTTTTGTTGTTACAGCATTTTATTATATTACAGAGTCCTATTTATTATAGGATTTTTATTATATTGTAAAATCTTATTTATTATAGGATTTTGTTATATTACAATCTCTTATTTATTGCAGTGTTTTGTTATTACAGTATTTCTATTATATTGCAAACTCTTATTTATTATGGTATTTTGTTATTGCAACATTTCTATTATATTGTAAAGTCTTATTTATTACAGTTCTTTATTATACTACAGACCTTTATTATTACAGCATTTCTATTACATTGTAAAGTCTTATTTATTACAGTTCTTTATTATACTACAGACTTTTATTATTACAATCTCTTATTTATTACAGTTCTTTGCTATACTACAGACCTTTATTATTACAGCATTTCTATTACATTGCAAAGTCTTATTTATTACAGTTCTTTATTATACTACAAACCTTTATTATTACAACATTTTATTATTTTAACTTCTTTACTATAATATAGTAATATTTTAATATCTCAAAATCATATCAATCACTTTTCAGCATAGTCTAAAATACTTCCACTTTCTAAAATTATCTATCATACCTATACTAATAATACTTTTTAACCTTTTTATTATAAATTTCAATTGTTTTTAACAACCTATTTATTTCCAAAACTCCAATATATTTTCTCAATTACATTGTGTTAATAGCCCCTAAATCCTTTCAAATTATTTACAATACATTCCATTAAATAATCTTACTGCTCTATAATTCTTTTTTTCTTTTTAACCCTACTATACATTATTTACATCATTTTTTTCAATACAACATTCGTTATTCTATAACCTTTTTACTTTTACTATATACTTCTTTTCTAACTACACCTTCAATGTTCCACATCATATTACTTTAGCACAACAATTAATACCTAAAAATAACCCTCTAAATCCTCCAATAATATAATCAATTTAACTATAATAATAACCTCTCACACTATCCAAACAATATATTTTCAAACATTACAAAAAAACATCCAACTATTACAATATAGCTCATATCCCTCCTCCCCTTTCAAATGCTATCATTGACTTACAAGATAAATGAAAGTGAGGATGATATATATGCTTAAAGTAAACCAATTATGTAAATCATATAAAACAGGCAGTAAAACATATCCTGTATTAAAAAATATTTCTTTTGAAATCAACAAAGGAGAATTTGTCGCAATCATGGGTTCATCAGGAAGTGGAAAAACTACTCTTTTAAATTGTATTTCATGTTTTATCCCAATTGATAATGGGGAAATAATTCTTGGAAATAATAATATAAGAAATTTAAAAGAAAAGGAACTTTCAGAAGTTAGAAATCAACAACTAGGATTTGTATTCCAAGACTTCATGCTATTTGATGGTCTTAGTGTCTTTGAAAATATATGTGTTCCACAAATTATCAAAGGTAGTCAAGTCTTACAAATGGAAAACCGTGCAATTAATCTATGTGAGCTATTTGGTATTGAACATATCAGAAAAAAATACCCTGCCGAAATATCTGGTGGAGAAAAACAGCGTACAGCAGTAGCAAGAGCACTCATGAACAACCCAGATTTAATATTAGCAGATGAACCAACTGGTAACCTTGATAGTAAGTCTTGTCGTACAGTCATTGAATCATTTTTAAAAGCAAAGCAAGAATTAGATGCTACTATACTCATGGTTACACACGATAGCTTTGCAGCAAGCTTCTGTGACCGAGTTATTGTGCTTAAAGATGGAATAATTTATAAAGAAGTTGTAAAATCAAATTCAAGACATAAATTCCTAGATGAATTACTAGAAGTTTTAAAAGAAATGGGAGGCGCTCAAGATGACAATTAATAAATTATACAGTAAACTTCGAGCCTATAATTGGAAGAACTATACAACTTTATTCTTTTGTATAATACTTTCTGTGGTATTAGTAACTTCATATGCTCTAATTTATTTTAGCCCAACAATACAAAACATACTTCCAACTGGTGGAGATAGCAGAAAACAGGCTACAATGATATTCTCAGTTGCTATATTAGGATGCACTGTCTTTACTACATACGCATCTTCCCTCTTTTTAAAATTTAAAAGCAAGGAAATTGGTATTTTCATGGCTCTAGGAACAGATAAGAAGAAATTAAAAAAACTTCTATTTTCAGAGATATTGTTAATTTCAGTAGTATGCTGTTTTTTAGGTCTTATATTAAGTATTCCTGTATCTTTTGGTATATGGAAAATATTTCAATTAGTGATTATTGATACCAGAGAAATGACATATCATTTTGGAACTCAAGGATTCATATATGGATTTATATTTAGTGTATTTGTGACATTATGCATATTTATACTTTCTGTAAAATTTATTAATCGTACAAATATAATTGATATATTAAATGACCAGAGAATATCTGAACCAATACAGGATGTAAAGGACTGGTATGGTATATTAGGTATAATTTTTATTATACTAGGTATTTTTCTAGGATATCTCGTACCTTCACTAACTATAAACAAATTAAATTATAGACTACCATCTGTATGGAGCTTTACTTATCTACTCTCTCTTATTGGAATATATATGATTATGACATACATAGTTGTACATGCTAAAAGAGGAAAACATCCAGAGAAATACTATAAAAACATCATATCAACTAGCATGATGAGATTTATGGGAAGACAAACAGTAAAAAACATGTGTGTTATTTCATTTTTGATTGCAGGAGCATTATTTGCTGTATTCTATGTTCCTAATATGGTTACAGGTATCTATGATACTCTTAAAAATAACCCTATAGATTATACTTTTACCTACAATCAAAGAGATAAACAGGTATCAAAAAAAGATATTGAACAATTAGCAGATAAACACAATATAAAAATTCAAAACTATATGGAAATTCCTTCTATAGAATTAATTGTTGATGGTGTAGAATCAATATATCATAAAGATGGAACTATCGAAAAGGTATATATGAAAAAAAGCTCCTATGATATGTTCTTTAATTCTAAAGATTTTTCCAAGCTAATTGGCAAACCAATAACTATAAAAAATGGTGAATATCTTGCTGTTGTAAATAAAGGAAATGAAAATCAAGATTATAAATATACCAAATTTATATCAAGCCCAGTCACAGAAAAAGAAATCCCCTTTAGATATGCTGGAAAAATAATATTTAATGGTTCTTTTTTTCAAAATAGAAGTATGAACGCCTATGTCCTTAATGATGAGGATTATAAATCATTTACTAAAGATTTATCCATAAAAAATTACAATAATTCTATACTATTTAATGTAGATAAAGATACCTATGCTTTTGCCAATGACTTAAAGAAAGAAATTATAAAAAGAACATCTAAGGAAATGGGCATGTTCAGTGGTTATGATGAATACGTAAAAAAACGTTATGAATCAACTGGAAGAAAATATTTTATGGATGAAGAATATCCAAGTGGTGAAGGTCATTTAAAACTAGACCCAAACAACAATCAGTTGTATCTTAATTGGAAATACTATCCTAACTTTAAAATTTTACAAAGCCAAGATATGATAAAAAACATGGCAGTCTTCTTAATGTTATTCATATATGTGGCAATCATATGTTTTACAGCAGTAGGAATCATTGCATATACAAGGGGTGTTACTATAGCTATAAATCACAAGCAGGTCTTTATGGATTTAAATCGATTAGGAGCAAACAATGATTATATAAAGTTCTGTATTAGAAATCAATTAAAGAAAGTATTTTCATACCCTCTTATTGCAGGAAGTTTTTTAATTTATCTGTTTAATTTTATGATTATGTTAAATAATGATGGTAGAATCGTCAATAGTGAGGTCAATGCTCTTTTGATAAACTTAGGTTTTATAGGGATTTGTGGGGTTTATATGTACCTTATATATCTATTAACTTATAAGAAATTCAAAAAAATTATTGGTATTTTATAATAAAAAAGGTTATTAGATTTTTAAAGTAATAAAATCATTGGTGTTTTATAATAAAAAAGGTTATTAGATTTTTAAAGTAATAAAATCATTGGTGTTTTATAATAAGAAAGGTTATTAGATTTTTAAAGTAATAAAATCATTACTTTTTATAATAATAAAAGCATTTGTATTTTATAATAAGAAAGATTGTTAGATTTTTTAATAAGAAAATCATTAGCACTTCAGAATAAGTTTAATAGAATAGTTTTAAGTGTAAGTATACTAATATAAAAAATTTTATTTTGCTATCTGGATATAATTGTTATTTCATTTTATATATCTAGGTAGCAAAATATATTATATACTTAACTATATAAATATAAAATTTGAAAGGAGATAAAAAATTGACTTCGATTTGTATTTGTGATGATGAAAAACAACAAAGAAACATGCTGAATAAAATCATTACAAGAGAAATGGATTTGTGGGGCTACCCCTACCAAATAAAAGAATATTCAAATGGAGAAAGTCTAGTATACAATCTAGAACACGAAAATTATTACATAGATATTATTTTTTTAGATATTGAACTTGGAAAAAGTAATGGCGTTGACATAGCAAAAACTATACGAAAACATTCAAAGGATACTATAATCATCTTTGTCACAGGTTTTTCTGACTATGTATTTCATGGATATGATGTAGGAGCTTTGAACTACATCTTAAAACCTTATAAAACTGAAAAAATATGTAAAGTATTAAAAGAAGCACTAAAAAAATTAGAACAATGGAAAGAAAACTTTATTACAGTTCAGATTGGAACTAATCTTTGTAAAATTAATACAAAAGATATCCTCTACTTTAAAAGTGAGCTAAGAAAATTAACTGTAGTTACCTTTGATAAAACATTAGAATACTACGGAAAATTAAATGATATGGAAACTGTTCTTCCCTCTAATTTTATACGTACGCATCAAAGGTATATTGTCAATCTAAACCATGTAGATAGTATAACTCAAACTTATGCCAAAGTTCAGAATGAAAAAATTCCTATAAGCCGTAAAAAATATCAAGAGGTTGTAGGAAAATTTACAAGGTATATGTTAGAATCTTAATTTTTGAAGTTCAATCTCTAGAATTTTATTTTTGAAACTTAATTTTTTAAAGCTTAGTTTTTAGAGTTTTGTTTTTTCAAATTTAATTTTTTGAAGATTAATTTCTAGAATTTCAATCTTTCAAAATTTAATTTTTTGAAGCTTAGTTTTTAGAGTTTTTTTCAAACTTAATTTTTTAAAGCTCAGTTTCTAGAATTTCAATCTTTCAAAATTTAATTTTTTGAAGCTTAGTTTTTAGAGTTTTTTTCAAACTTAATTTTTTAAAGCTTAGTTTCTAGAATTTCAATCTTTCAAAATTCAATTTTTTGAAGCTTAGTTTTTAGAGTTTTTTTTCAAATTTAATTTTTTGAAACTTAATTTTTAAAATTTCAATCTTTTAAAACTCAATTTTTTGAAGCTTAATTTCTAGAATTTTATTTTTCAAAATCAATTCTTTGAAATCTAATTTCCAGAATTTTAATTTTTAAGATTTAATTTTTTAAAACTTAGTTTCCAGAATCTTAATTAATAGAAAGGTATATTAAATGGGCATTTATTCTTTAATCTCTACAAGCATAAATTTTATTCTAATATTAATCAATATTTTCATAGCCTTTTTTCTTTATAAGTTGACTTCCTATTTTATAGACTTTAGGAATCATTGGATTTTCAAAATCATATTGATTTTGGGCTACTCTATTATTAGTCAAATGATAATATGGCTTTCCGACCCCGTAAATATTTTGTTTACACTATTTGGATATTTTATACTACTTATAATATGTAGCAAAAGCAAATTAATTCCTATAATATCAGTTGTCATGATACTTTATCCTATTATAATTGGGCTTAATTTTCTTTTTATAAACAACCCTATATATGAGGAACTTATACACTCAAAAGAGTATATTTTAATACTTTCAATAGTCCAGATAATTTCTGCTCTAATTAAATTATTATTTTGGTTTTTAATACATATTTTCCTAAAGAATAGATTGGTCAATATAAAACAATACTTATCAAATAAAATATGGATTTTTATTGATATGGTATGTATATCTTCATTTTTATCAATATTAATTGCTATTATTCTGCCACCTACTAATTTAATCCCTATGGGTAGTAATAAGAATATTATCTTAGGCAACTTACCTTATGGCACTTATCTAATCATCTTGTCAGCAATTCTGGCAAATATCGGTGTGATACTTCTTTTACAGCCATTGATTGAAAATGTAAAGATGAAGATAGAAAAACAAGCAAATCACCTAAAAGAAAAATACTATAACTTACTAGAAAATCAACAAATTCAAATACGCAAAATGCGACATGATATGAATAATCACTTTCAAATGATTGAATCGTATTTAGAAATTGAAGATATTGCTGGAGCTAAAAAGTATTTTAATCAGTTAAAAATAGGTATAGGTACTCTTAGTGGAAAACAATTTTGCAAAAACCAAGCTCTTAACTCAATTTTAAATCTTCGTCATACAAGTTTAGAAGAAAATGGTGTTGATGTGCACTTTAATATAGATATAGACAATCACTTGGGTATAGAACCTATAGATTTATGTACTATTTTTTCAAATTCTTTAGATAACGCTATAGAAGCATCTTTGAAAATTCCTGATTTGTCAAATAGAAAAGTGGTATTAAAGGCACGTTGTGAGAAGGAGTATTTTAGCTATTTATTGACAAACAACAAGGTAAATCCTATCAATAGAAAACAAGAACTATTTATTTCAGATAAAAAAGATAGTAATTCTCACGGATATGGTATTGAGAATATTAGAGAAATTGTTAATAAGTACAATGGAAAATTGGATATCTCTTATACTGAGAGTGAATTTTCTTTATTTCTTTATATTAGATTATTTTAGTCTAAAATTAGATTATCTTATATAATACAAATTAGATTGTTTGATACTATGTAAAATTATAATAACTTATAATTAAATATTTACACATATATTCATTAACTTAAAATTTAATCAAATGTGATATTTTATTTACCTTAGTAAAAATGTGTGTGTCTCAAAATAAACTTTTTAGTTGATGAGGCACTCTTTTTTACATGAAATCAAATATATTTTTATCCTTTCAACAATGAAAAAGGGATTTATCTCTCCATTTTGAAACAAGCCCTTTTTCTATTAATTACTTTCTTAAAAAATATAATACAATATATAAGATAAATATCTAATTGTACCTATTTCTAATTATATCTATTAGAATACAACACCTTTGCCTTTTCAGTAAACTCCCTAACAAAATCTAGTTTACTATCTGTATAAGCATCACGATTATGCTCATACTTCTTCCAAAGGTCCAACTTAAGTTTTTCATACTCCTTTGCAACATCTGGGTGGTCAATTAAGTAATCTCTAAAAAACAACTCATCATTATCACCTACATACCTTATATGCAAATGAAAAACTCGTTCTTCAAATCCATCTACTGTATACCCTTTATTAAGTGAAAGCCTACTACTGCTCTCAGACATACAAATATATCCATTCGACTCAATCAAATCTTTAATATCTTTCATATTATAATCAGGAATTATCTCAATCAGTATGTCAACAATGGGCTTGGCATAAATCGTACTCACAGAAGTACTTCCAATATGACTTATTCTAACAATTTTTTGCATTGGCAATATTCCAGTTAGTCTATATTGTTCTTCTTTAAACCAATTTTTCCAACATTCTTTGTGAGTAGTCAAAAATATAGGAAACAAGTTCCATAACTCCTCTAAAGTCATATCTTCCAACTTCTTTTTCATTAGTTACCTCCTTTTAAATTTGTACTTTATATTTTTTCTTTTTCAAATTTACTTAGTTAATATTTAACTTTATTTTTTATCAAATCATTTTTCTAATTATGTAAATTTTTCTAAATTTAGTTTTTAATGTATTATAATAGATTTTTACCCTTCTTACACTTTTGCATTTTTTTAAATATTAGAACATTTTTAATCTACAATTGTAGTAATTTTTTCTTTACCTGTATTTACTGGCATTGGAGCTTCTAAAGAATAATTCATTGGCTTTAATATAATTAAAGTAAATTTAACATATGTGAAAGATACTTATTAAAATTATTTATATTAATCTCTTGTTAAACTTTGTATTTTTTAATTATCTATATAAACATTAATCTGATATGTAGGTTTTGAATTAGTTCTGTTTTCAATAGGTGTTTGTTTTGAAAGTGGATAAAATATTGATTTAGTAGTAATTAAATCAATTTTAAAATATGTAATAGAAGATAATAAACATAAAATAACTGCTATCAAAATACCATTTCTGTACTTTTCATTAAACATACTAAACACTCTTTTTTTAATATCTGACTCCTTATGTAATCCAGCCACAAATTTATTTGAACTATTTGAACCTTTTCTCATTGCACTAATTATTGTCAATGCATAATCCTGCTTCTCTTCTATCGTACAATTCTTCAAAACTCTTTCATCACAATAAAATTCACAATCCAAATCTATAAACTTCTCCATTATATACACAAAAGGATTAAACCAATAAACACATTTTAAAAATATCACCAAATACTTAATATAAAGGTCTTTACTCTTAAAATGCATCAACTCATGCCTAAATATCCAGTTTAACTCTTTCAATGTATAATCACATGGTGGTAAAATGACACACGAATTAAAAAATACTGGACTTTCAACTTCATATGAATATTTAAGCCGTATTTTTTTATTTATCTTAAGCTCTTTTAATAAATTTTCATAAAGATTTTTTATCTTATCATCCTCAACATCATAAGACAAATCATTTATCATATTTTTAAGCTTAATATATTTCAATAAAGTATAAACTAAATAAAATATCGTAATAGCAATCCAAACAGAGACTAAAACAGTACTATATACAATAGAAATACTATTAAAATTGCCTAAACTTATCTTATTAATATTACCATTATATTTTGACTCATTAAATATAAAAGTATAATTCATAAATGGTAATGATAGCTTAATAATCACAATAAGCCATATATAGTAATTAAATTTTTTACTGAAAATCTTAAATAAAGTTATTCTAAAGACTAATAAAATAACTATAAAAATACAACTTACTAAAATTGTTCTAAAGATATCATTTAAAAATGAACTAACCACAGATACTCACCTTTCTTATACTTTTATATTTATATAATCATCTACACGAATACTAAACTGATATGTAGGTTTTTAATTAACTTTGTTTTCAATAGGCGATTGTCTTGAAAGTGTTTTAAAAGTTGATATAACAATGATTTAGGAGTAATAAGGTCAATTTTAAAATATGTAATAAAATATAATAAGCATGAAACAACTACTATCAAGATACCATTTCCAAACTCTATAAGCAAAAGGGGCTAATACAACCTTAACCCCTTTTAATTATTTTCATTTATAAATAAATTCTATTCTTCCCAAAATATCGCAATTAAAATATATTAATTAAAATATCCCAATAAGAATATCTGAAAAATCTTCTACCTATTTTTTCAAACCCTTTATTCCCATTCCTCATACAATAGTGCAACTTTTAGCACAGTATAAATATACCATTAGTCCATATAATCTCATTAACAAATATATACAATTATTTTCTTCAAACTCTTTTACATCTAAGATATCACATTTTCATTTTCTTATATTAATTCCTTAACTCTCTTTCAAATTACCAATTTTTTAATCAAATCTTCATTAAATATTCTATCATTATTAAACATTCATCATTATCCCTAAAAAATATGTGCCGTATGTTCTTTACACAAATTTTCCATTTTATCATACACAGCACCACTATCTCTCTCATCTGTCATAGTCACAATTACATCACTTGGTCTAAGAATTGTCTTACCCCTAGGAATAATTTCTTCTCCACCTCTTTGAATTGCTACCAAAAGACAATTTTCAGGCCACTGTACATCCTGAATTGCCTTGTTCGCAACAGGAGAGCCAAACATAACAGAGAACTGGTCTAGTATCTTTTCGCCCCTCTCTTTATGTACAGGTTCTCCATTTTTTTCAAGTAACCTCTCAAGAAGACTTTCATAAATAGGTTTAGACTTCATAAGTGTAGCCACAATATATGCCACAATTGAAATTACTGATAGTGAAAGCATTTGACTAACAGAACCTGTCATTTCAAAAATTAATATGATACCAGTCAAAGGGGCACGCACAATAGCTGTAAAATATCCTGCCATAGCCAAAAGCACAAAGTTATTTACATAATCGGGATTCATTCCAAAAACTTTAACACCTACCATACCAAATATTCCACCTATAAATGCTCCTAAAACAAGCAATGGAAAAAATATTCCCCCTGGTGCACCTGACCCAAAACTAACAGCCGAAAATATAAAACGTATAACAAAAATCAAAACAACCATTCCAAAAATATATTCATGACTTGTAAGTTCTTCAACTAAATTGTGTCCACTCCCCAGAACATCAGGCATAACAATCCCAAGAATACCAGCCATTATAAATGGAATCAACAGTTTTCCAAAGGTACCAATTTTAGGAATCTTCTTGTATAAAGACTGCACATATAGAGTAAACCAGTTGTAAAATGCCCCCATAACTCCAAGAATAACACCTAAAATCACTATTAATCCATAATAATCTTGTGGCAACACATTTCCAATCTGAACCTCCCATGACTAAAGTCACAGGGTTCCTGCTTCATAGAATTTTGCATACTAACATATGTCTTACTAATTCTCCACAGGCTATCCCCGTAGTTCCTACGGTTCTTACATAAGTTATTTATTTTGAATTGTTATTAGTCTTAATCCTTCTTTTAATATATTTATACTTGCATTTATATCTCTATCGTGAGTTTCATTACAACTAGGACAAATCCATTCTCTTATAATAATGTTAACAAATGTAATTATTTAAAACAATTATTTAGAAGGTTTTATATTTAATTTTAAATAACATATTTAAGAACCGTAAGTCTTAACTTTTATCATTTTTGAGGTTGTCGTTCACATAAGTTCGCTACTACCTATGCAGTTCTCTTATGAACTTCTTACACTTTCATGCAAGCACAGACTATATCTTATCCTTCGGCATTATCCGTTAAGGTCTACCCACTTCCACTACCAATAGCTTGTAGTGTACTTCCCTCAAGAGGAATAGTCGTTGAAGTTTCTCCTATTCGGAGTTTACCTGCTGATTGCCCATTTTAAAGTACTTAGGATTTAACCTTATACCATCTAACCAATTTTTTCTACTTTCGTAACTTTCACACTTAGGTTTATTTCATCCTTATGTTTTAGTTTGGTTAGCTTTAGGGGTTTCCAGCAATTCAAGTAGTATTGGATAGGTTCTATCCTATCTCTACATATAGGTTTCCCTATATGCTGACTATTTTAGCTACTAACTCATGACTAAAGTCACAAGTGTGCGTAGCTATTTTTTAATCAAACTGGAATACAGACTCCATTCCTAGGAAATTGGCTGAAATATAGTCTGCTGTCAAAGATGCTGTCATCACAGAAATTAAAACAGATACTGAAAAGTTTTTATGGACTTCTTCAAGTGAAAACATAACACCCGCCAGTGGTGCATGAAAGGCTGCTGATAATCCAGCACTTGCCCCACAGGTTAACAGGAATTTTTCCTCTGTCTTCCCTCGGTCAAGAGCTCTAGAAATACCTTTACCTGCCATAGCACCAAGCTGAATGGAAGGACCTTCCCTTCCCAAAGCAAGACCACCCATGAGTGATAAGAATCCTCCAATAAATTTTGTTGGCAACACTCGCCACCATACTTGTTTTATTTTCCCTGTCATTTCCCCCTCAAGCTGAGGGATACCACTTCCAGAAATCATTGGCTCCCAGTCCACCAACTTTGATACAATCCATGCAAGTACTGCAAGTACTGCAAACCAAGCTATTATTTTTATTGTAGAACCTTCTACAAATTTTAAAATTTGGCTAAGCCAAGTACCAGCCTGCCCTAAAAGTATCCTGTATAAAAGCACAATCAAACCAGCCACAGCCCCAACCATAAGTCCTTCACCAATCAAAATTACCTGAAAGTGCTCTGCCCGTTTGATAATATGAGATGTATCCTTTTTCATACTATTCCTCCTTCATCCAATAATTCTACACAATCTGAATCTCCAATGACTAAAGTCATGAGTGTGTACAGATATTTTTTAATCAACAAAAATAGATTTTTACTTACTAAATATAAGAAAATAATTGCTCAATTTCTCAATAAATGTGAATTTATTCTTTTAGGTATTTATTCTCCACAGTCGTGCTTCTTCCAGCAAAATATTTATTAATTCTTGCTTTCTCTGTGTATAGATTTTACGATTGTCCTCAAACTGTAATGCTAATTTTTGTTTATGACTATCATAGAGTTTTGCTTTGTCTGTAAAAGTATTTAGATAATCTCGAAAATTGATATAATTATTCCATGCAACACTATTCCATTCAACAACATGAATATGGTGAGTACGAGTATTTTTCTCAAAATCTCCCATAGCAAAAAGTAATTGTTTTGGTACATCCTGACCTCGAAAAACGATTCCACATTGCTCTAACCTTTCGAGGTATAATTTAGCTTCCTCTAAAGAAGCAACACCTACAACAATATCAATAATAGGCTTTGCGCTAATACTGGGAATAGAAGTGCTTCCAATGTGTTGAATATCAATAGCAGTCTTATCCCATATACTTTTCAATAATATAATGACATCTTTTGCACTTTTATCCCATATCATCTGATGTTCCAATAATTTAACCATACCACATTTTAAACCTATCACTATATACCACCTCAATATAATCCACCTTTATATATATTACAATTTTTTCTATCTTGATAAACAGTGATTTAGCTATTTCACTTTTTCTTGACACTCGCTACATTCTCTATCATGAATAAATATAATTCCTCCACATTTAGAACAAGTATATCTCTCCTTCTGCTTTTGCATAAACTTCTCTAAACCGTACTGCTGAACAAATTTACTATTTTCCATAAGGCTTGCTTGATATCTCTTGTTATAACTTTTTTCAAGATTTTTTATGAGTTTACAAGGAAAATTGAAACATTCAAAACAATAAAACAACCCTTTTTGACAGACACAATCCTTTATTTTACACTTACGGCAGTGTTCTGGCTTTCCTGTATCGCCATTCAAACAACCAGCACATGGCTTTTTGTGATAACAATGCTTATAGCAAACCATACAATTCATTCCACAAGGAGCAAACATAATCGTATCAATACTCTCTTTTGGCATTTTCATAACATTTTACTCCTTTCAAAAATCCAATTTGTCGAATTGTTATATATTCATATTGTAACATAAAAAATAGCTAAAAAATTCATGCACTTTCATTGCCAATAAATTTTCAAGGAAATATGAAAGTTTAAAACTAAGAATAAAAAGAGATAAAAAGGAAGCTACTAATCAAAATATTCAAATACAAGTAATCAATATAAATAACTTAAGGTATATTTAAAAGTATATGATATTACCAGCAGTTTTAAATACAAATATAACCACACATGCCTCAAAAACACTTATTACAGTATCTTAGAAACTTAGACAATACATAAGATTCATTAATAAAAAAGTTCTCAATATAGTCATTAATAAAAACGTTCTCAATATAGATATATTTAACCATGTTTTGAATAGCAGATAATTATATGATTAAAAATTAAATATGACATAGCGTTTGTGGAATATAACACCTAAATTATGTTATAATAATAAAACAGGAGTGTGATAGTGATGGATGAAAAAATATTAGAGTTATTACAGGAAATGCAAGGTAATATTAGTAATATGCAAGGTAGTATCAGTGGTATCGAAGGCACTATTAGCGATATGCAAAGCAATATCAATGGTATCGAAGGCACTATTAGCGATATGCAAAGCAATATCAATGGTATCGAAGGCACTATTAGTAGTATGCAAGGCAATATCAATGGTATCGAAAACACTATTAGTGGTATGCAAGGCACTATTGGCGATATGCAAGGTAGTATCAGTGGTATGAATGGCACTATTAGCGATATGCAAGGCAGTATCAGTAGTATGGATGGCACTATTAATAGTATGCAAGACAGTATTACTGATATGCAAGTTGAAATTAAAGAAGTCAATAGTAGGTTAGACAATATGGAACCTGATATTAAAGACTTAAAAACTGGACAAGTTGAAACTAGTAGTAGACTTGATACTATT
Organism: Clostridioides difficile ATCC 9689 = DSM 1296; assembly: GCF_001077535.1. Classification (GTDB taxonomy): domain Bacteria; phylum Bacillota; class Clostridia; order Peptostreptococcales; family Peptostreptococcaceae; genus Clostridioides; species Clostridioides difficile. The sequence goes on along the minus strand of NZ_CP011968.1, from coordinate 723,142 downwards.
CAGAGTGATGTTACAGAAATTAAGTCAGATGTAAAAATTAACAGAAATACATTAGATACAGTGATTAAACATACCTCTTCATTAGTAAAAGATACATCAGATATTAAAAATGATTTAAATAATATAGAGATAGTCACATCTAAGAATTCGAATGATATTGCTAAATTAAAATCAGTTAAATAATATACTATAGTAAAAAATACCTGAAAATTTCACATACTTCTTTAAAGTTATACCAAATTTTATACAGAAATACTGATTATCCGACAACACACTTTACTTATAAATAATTTATTAAAAAAATACTCATTTTATCCTAAAATTAACACGACTAAATGAGTCTTGATATAATAATAAAAAATAAGGGAGATTGGACACTAAAAAGTTGTGTATCTCCCTTATATCCTATAATATAGTTATATAATTTTTCAGCCTAAAATAAAAGTCCATCTTTGATTAAAACACATCCCCTTATCACTTATAAAAGGATAAAATCTTGTTTTCATTTTTCCATTTATATCTTCTTGCTTAAGAGTAATAATTTTTTCTTTTGATACTTTAAGTGTTTGGTTAAATTTAACCAATCGACTAAGTTTTGTTCAACATCTATTTTTCATATTTTCCAATACTTAATCTATTTTTTATAAATAATTCTTTCATTTCTAACTCACTTACATTTTTTACATAAAACGAAGCATATAAATTTCAACCTTATCTTGTATGGTTCTTAATACTTAATGAGTAGCTTAAGTATCAAACATTATAAATTTTCCCCTTACATTTAACACTCTTACCATTTCCAAAATATACAAAATATATTTTGAACATTTGTACAATGATGAAATACAATACATGAAAATACAATATCATAACTGTTGTCTAAAAATAGAAGTTCTTCAACATAACCTTTCACAAAAAACATATTATCTAAATATTTTTTGTCTGCTCCTTGTTTTCCTGTTTGTAGCATATAAATTACTGCATCTAAACATATAACTACTCACACGAAAAATGAAAATAAACTTCCAAAATACAAGCTCTAAAAACTACCTCTAAAGTTGTATAATGTTTACTAGGAATAAGGTTGTATAACATATAGTTTAAATAATCATTTTTTAAAATTGCAAGTTATTGCTTTCAAAATTAGATGTTTGTATATCAAATAAATGATTAAGAATTTCTAAATTTAATGGCTTTATAATGCACTCCCTTTCTTTGGGATAAAATAATGTTGCACAGATACTTTTTCTAAAGATAACAATTTTATTTTTCTATCAATTCCACCAGCATACCCAGTCAAACTCCCATTTGTTCCTACAACACGATGACATGGAACAATAATAGAGATTCCATTATGCCCTACTGCACCACCGATTGCTTGTGCTGACATTTTAGATATTCCTTTTTGTTGAGCAACTTTATATGCAATTTCTCCATAAGTGATTGTTTTACCATATGGTATTTGTTGTAAAATTTTCCACACTGTAATCTGAAAAGGAGTACCTACCATATGGAGTGATGGTGTAAAATTGGGTTCTTTTCCCGAAAAATAAATATCTAACCATTTCTTTGTCTGCTCGAAAATTGGCAATTCTTTTTCTTGATGTTCTTGGTCAAGATTATAAGCATAATACTTTTGATTCTCAAACCAAAGACCAGTTAACCCAATATTATCTGATGCTAAAAGAATATTTCCAATTGGACTATGGTAATAGCTAATATATTGCATACAATTCCTCCTTATATTCTGAAAACTTCACTCAAATCATTAGACACTTCTTTTCTATCTACCATTATGTAAAAACATACTAATATAATTTCCTTCTAACTACACTTTCGTTATAATATCTATCCTCATATCATATTAGTTTTATATTTACCTGCATCTGTTCATCCTTTTTTCCCTTTCCTTTTGATGAATATAAAATTCATACATTTAAGCTTCCTACTGTATTAACTTTTATAGAAGTGTATATTATAATTTTATCACTAAATAGACCAAAAAAATATCGATATAACATCAAGTAATATCATAATACTTTCAAATGGGAAAAGTAAGAATAGGCTGTAAAAAAGAAAAGTATTTTTATGTTAGAAATCCAGTAAAATCGTTAGTAAATAGAATAACAGAAAACGAACAATTCGCTATTTATCATTTTACACATAAATATAATTGGCGCAATAAAGTGTTTTCTATTCTACAACGATTAATAAGGTTAGAAAAAAGTAAAAATGAACTGTATATGTATGAAGCATTAGTTTCTGTTTCTTTCCTTTGGCTTATTATGATAAAAAATATTGTTTTGCCACCAATAAAACACAAAAATATAATTAATATCCATATGCAAAAAATTTTACGTTATATTGAAAAATACTATTGTTTTACATTATATTGAAGGGTACTATTGTGAAAACTTAATTTTGGAGTACTATCAAGCAGTGATAATATCAATAAATCAGAGTGTTCCAGAGGATTTGAACTAAGTTTAAATACTATACCTTGTAAATATTTTACTGAGTTTTGTTTACTAAAAGCAACTCAATTTCTAAAAGGCACAAATGAGCTAATAAGTGACATTGCTATAAAAGTTGTTTTTCATCAAATAATCTATTTTAGTAAATGTTTTAAAGAAAAAACGGGATATTCTCCAAAAGTGTACAGAAATATAAAAAAAGAGATATGATTTTTTATTTCTTTTGATTATCCAAAGAGTAAATAAAAAATATTGTAAAAAACTTACTAACAACGGCAATGCTTTGAACTATGGTAATACTTTGAACTTTTGATTGGACTTTTTTTGCTAAAATAATATATTTAAATAGCAAAGTAATCTGTTTAATCAATAAAAAATAAGAGATAAAAGAAATCAACTAAAACTTTTACCTCTTATTTTGATAGTTTATTAGAGCTAATATTTACACTCTTTTTATTTTTGATACTTCATTAAAAATGATGCTTATTCTCTTTTCATTTTTAATACTTCATTAGAACTTATGCTTATTCTCTTTTCATTTTTAATACTTCATTAGAACTTATGCTTATTCTCTTTTCACTTTTAATTCTTCATTAGAACTTATTCTTACTCTCCATTCACTTTTAATTCTTCATTAGAACTTATTCTTACTCTCCATTCACTTTTAATTCTTCATTAGAACTTATTCTTACTCTCCATTCACTTTTAATTCTTCATTAAAAATGATGCTTATTCTCCATTCACTTTTGATACTTCATTAAAAATGATGCTTATTCTCTGTTCACTTTTAATTCTTTATTAAAACTGATGCTTACTCTCCATTCACTTTTAATTATTCATTAAAACTGATGCTTGCACTCTGTAAACTCATAAACATCCATTAATGCTTCACCAAATCTTTGATAGTGAACTACTTCCCTCTCACCCAAAAATCTCAATATATCTTTCAAATCAGGGTCATCAGTTAAATTTATTAATTGATAGTACGTAGCCAATGCTTTTTGTTCAGCAGCCATATCCTCATGTAAATCAGTTACCGAATCGCCAAAGACATTAATATAACTTGTAGTAAAGTTTACTCCATTAGAATCTACTGGCTGAAGACCATGTCCAAAATTAGCATAATTACTACCAAGTCCAGCAGCCTTAAGCTCTTCTGGAGTACAATTGCCTATTAATTGATATAACACTGAAGAAATTATCTCAACATGAGCCATTTCCTCTGTACCTATATCAGTTAAAAGTGCACGAGATTTTCCAGTTGGCATAGTATATCTTTGTTGAAGATATCTAGTTGCAGCTGCCAACTCACCATTAGGTCCTCCCAACTGAGTCATGATATATTTTGCCATTCTAGGGTCTGCTTGTCTTATGTTAACTGGATGTTCCAGTGTTTTTTGATAAATCCACATATTATCTTACTCCTCCTTAATATATATTTAATAATAAATCTAATTTTAAAGTTTAATAATTTTATTTATAAAATGATTTGTCCCATGGCCAAGGTTCAGATATCCATGACCAAGGATATTCACTTGATTCATATCCAAAATTAGTTAATGCTCCATATTTAGATTCATAATCACACACAGCTTGTGTAAATTTATCGCAGTATCTGTTGTATGAATCAAGAGCTTTCTTATCCCTTGGATTGTTATCTAAATATAAATTTAATTCTATACAGGCAAATTGATATTCTGAAATTCTCTCTAAAAGTTCTCTTCTATTTAATGACATTAGTACATGTTACCCCCTTTTTTAGCTCTAACTCTATTTTTAGGATTTGCATATAGCCAATCATTATAGTTATTTGACTCTATTAAATCTAATTCAGGAAATAAAGTACCTCTTTTTAATGCTGTTTTTGGATTGTATGTGTCATCATAAATTTGACGATTGATGTATGGTCTAGCAAATTCACAACAATAGTCTTGTTTATCCTCTTTTAAATATCCCATTAATTATCCTCCTTAATTTTTAGAATTTTAAAATAGCATTATTTTTAAAAATTGTATACTGGTTCTATATTATAACTGGTAGTTTTAATAGGTCTTTAATAAGATTAAATGATTAAATAAGTATCTTTTTTTCTTATTTTACCTCTAAAATTTTTCTAATTAATCTTTCATAAATATCTATTTTAAATAAATAATATAGAGTTTATACAATTTTTTATAGCTTAATTACTATTTACTATATATTATTCATTTTTAAATAAAATGTGATTATTTTTTATTAAAAACGATATAAATATACAATTTAATACTATTTTTTTATAAATAAACTTGTATTAAAATACATTTAGTTATATAATTTTATTTTTTCTAAGAGTATAATTATAAAAATAAAAAAAGAATAGGATAATTTTCCTACTCTTTTTTCTGTACTTACATATAATATTAAAACTCTTTATTTTTTAATATATATTTTAAATTTTCTTTTTTAATAAATCTTTTTCTTTTAATAAATCTATTTAATTTTCTTCTTCTATATCAGAGCCAAAGGGAATCCATGCATTACCAAACTCTTTATCTTTAAATAAATAAGCTAATCCAGTTATTTGCTTCAATCTAAGAATTTCATCAACTTCCATACCCAGGTGCTTTGATATCCATTCATCAGATTTTCCAATTTCACAAAGTTCAGTTATAATTTTACTCATTAAATCCACATTATGAGAACCTCTTGCACGATTGTGTCGAATAGTACTTGCCATTCTTTCATCAAGAGATTTATCAATTACTGAAACAGGAAGAAGTCCATTTTCTCTATCATATATATCCTCATTTTCAAGCATTACTCTATATCTATGAAAACCATCTACAATAATATACTTATCCTTTTCCTCATTATAATAACAGACAATTGGCATTGTATACCCATCTTCTTTTATACTTTTATACAACAACTGCATTTCTGGTGGGGCTACTGCATTTGGATTATAGTCGTTAGATTCTATCTTTTCGATTGGCACTGCGATGATTCCATATACAGGACTTTTATATTCCATAGCATCTTAACTCCTATCTAATGAATTTTTTCATATTTCTTCTTAATATATTCCGTTCTAATTCTCTGTTCTTTTGTAGGACCAAATCCCATAAATCTACACATATGGTCATTTTTTAAAATACAATAACACATTCTTTTCCAACTTGGTATATCTTTGGTAAATTTAATATCATCCGTATCATCAGGTATATCATCCAAAAATATGACTCTACTCTTTTTATCTTTTGTATGATTTGAAACTCCATTTAATTCTATTTTATAACCTTTTCTCAACAATTCACGTATAACTATTTCTGACAAACCACCACCTGTATTCTGCCAAAACTCAATAGATGTTGAAAATTTTTTAATATAGCTATTCCTTATATTTTCAGGTAAGGTATCAAGCAAAAAATATGTGAAACTTTTCCATGTGTGTCCATATGGCAATTTAACACTACGATATCCCATAGCTTTTGTTTTGCCATAAATAGAAGTAAAATTAACTCCTTGTACTCTAGCAACCAATTTCACCCATACATCTGGGTCCAATATTCTGTATAAATTTAAACTCTCTTTTGCTGAATCATTAAAAGGTGATGCCACTCTCATTTTTCTTGGAGCTACTCCAGCTTTATAGAATAAGTCATAAATTTTATTATAGTCATAGTCAAATTTATAGTGTGCTAACCATATATCTTCTATTTCCCAATCATATATAGGAGATGCCGTCCAGACATTTTTAAATTCCTTAGTTATCCAGCACTTTCCTTTATATCCATGCTGTTTATTCACAATAGAACAATAACGTTGTAGAGATTCTGCTGCTCGTGTTCCTAATAAGCAAACAACTTTTGCACCTTCATGTATATCTCTAATCCATCTACCAAATTGTTTTGCCAAACTTTCTTGTCTCATTTTATATTTATAATAAGTAAAAGGATTATTTTTTTGATTTATTATGTATTCTTTGACTGGCATTTCCCTTACCCATAACTCTTCTTTCTCATCATCCCATGGATACCAATACATTTCATAATTTCCTACAGCAGTTCTTGTAGCCATTGGTAAACACACCCAATATGGTTCAATATCTTCAATATTATCTTCAAATACTTTTTCAACATATTCAGTAGTCAAACTATATTGAGCCTCAAAATCTTGATGAAATACTCCTATTTTGGAACTTATATTATTCTTTCTCTTATAATCCAAAACTAAATTTAGCAGTAAACCACTATCTTTTCCTCCGCTAAAAGATACATAGATATAATCAAATTCATTAAAAAGATAAGAAAGTCTTTCTTGAAAAGCTTCAAATACATCGGATTCTAAATATCTCTTATCCATTTGAATTATCCCCTTTCAATTAGAAGTTTATAAAACCTTACAATGCAATATTATTATGCTTTTTTAGCAGTAATCAGCATAAATTATACATTATTTAAATACACAAATCCAACTAACTACATATAATTATAATGTAATTATACTTTTGTATTATAAACTATATTTTATCATTATTTTACATTTTTTTCCAATATATATAAATATCATATTTTTCTATTAGCTAAAACTAATTACTTTATATTTCTACGTATTAGTATAATAATACATAAAAACTTGAATAATGCATAAAAACTTGACATACTGTTGTCATAATTACTTTGCTATAATTAAAAGTAAAAATGGAGGTAAATTCTAATGTATGAACGTATGCTTGATAAAAGCAATAAACCCTGTTTGTCTCAAATAATAGAATATATAGGTAAAGATGGATATGCACGATTGTGTAAGTTGGAAACTTACTTGAAAACTCAATATAATTTATCAAGAGAACTTCGATTTCCTTTTGGAAACAATTATGGTTGGGGTTACAAATATAGCCATAAATCTTTTCATTTATTTTATGCTTTTTTTGAAAAAGGTGCATTTACTGTTCTGATTCAGATAGGTGACAAGCAAGTTCCAGCAGTAGAAAAAACGTTGGTAGCTTTGACACCAAAAGCTAAAGAGCTCTGGGTCACTCGTTATCCTTGTGGCAATAATGGAGGCTGGATTAAGTATCGTATTTTAGAAGATGCAGACTTACTTGATATTATTCAATATATAAGAGCAAAAAAATCTCCACCTAAACAAAATTAACTTTTATTTTTTGTGATTTAAATATAGTGTATATAAATTCCATTCTTTTCATATAAAAAAAATAATATAAAAAATATCTATTAGTATAACTTATTTAGTATGTCTTATTCTACTTTTTACAGATAATTAAAAAGTTTTATCATAAATAAATCATAACTAGACATCCTAGTAAATCAAAATTAATTTATTCTTTTTTATTAGAATTTTTGATAACAGTCCCTATACATATGCCAATTATCATTCCAAAAATTAGACCATAACACATTGTGATACCTACATTTCCTTTAGAAATACCTATAGCACAACCTATAGCCATTCCAAGTATCATGCCTATAAACATACATATAATAACTAAATTGTTGTTTTTATTCATAGTTTTCTCCATTCAATATATTTTAAATTGCCTAGCTCGCCTTCTTAGCTTAAAACAAAGAAATATAAATTAACTTTCTTTCATTCTAATATCTGCTTGTATAAATGTCAAACAACACATTTCTTGTCATAACCTCCTCTTTTTGAAGTAAGTACAATCTCCCAGACGCAATAATATCAATTTCCTAAAACCATTTAAGTAACTTTTATATTTACATAATATTTACAATCATAAACTATATTGTTATTCATTTATACATCATAAACACTCCCTCCTAATCATTATTATACTTAAAATAATGTTCATTTATAATAATATATCTAACGCACTTTAATTGAAAAAACTAAAACTTTGCCTTTCATTCCCATATATAAATAAGTATACTTTTTGATGCTCTATTACAAATCAACCAAATTAATTGATATAAATTATCATTTTCTGTTGAAAATACCATTCGCACATGCTATACTTAATTGCATAAATGGTAATAAATGTCATATGATTTTACAAATCTATTAATAACAATTATTACTTTTACTGTATTTTAAATTTTTTGGACTAAATATCAAGAACTTTCTAAAATACAAAGTACAAAAAATTTATATAAGTTATAAATTTATATGAACTAGATAAGCTCAAACAATATGTTATGTATAAACTGTGTAGTATTCGGTTATAAATTTATATAAATTATATAAGCTAGATAAAGTATTACCTCAACTATATAAGCTAGATATATAAATTGCTTATATAAGCTAGATAAGAATTATTTCAACTATATAAACTACATATATAAATTACATACATAAGCTAGATATATAAACTAGATATATAAACTGCATATATAAGCTATATAAGAATTATTTCAACCATATAAACTACATATGTAAAATTCATGTAAATTTACTAATATAAATCAAATAAAATTACTAAACTCTCTAAACTAATTTTGTAAAACATACTCTATTTTTAACATTTGTTACCTTATACATAAGTACAAACAAAATCTAACTAAATGAAAGGATAATGTAAAATGAATATTTTAAAAATGAAAAAAACAGGGATATTTTTAGGAGGAGTACTTTTTGGTACTGTAGGTGTTAAGATACTTTCAAGTGATTGTGTTAAAAAAACTTGCACTCGTGCAACAGCAGGAGCATTGAAAGTTAAAGATTCTGTTCTTGAAACAACTACGAAAATTCAAGAAAATGTAGAAGATATTTTAGCTGAAGCAAAAGAAATCAACGAGCAAGAAGACTTATCTACATCTAAGGTAAACGTTGTACAAGATACTCTTAAATGCGAACAAGAAGTTCTTAAAACTGAAACTATAAAAACTGTAGAAGATACTAATTCTAATAGCATTAAATGTGAAGAAATCAAAGATAACGTAATTGAAGAAAAAAATAGTACTTGTACAACAGAATAAATTTAATGATTATTATGATTAATAATATCAGGAGGAAGTAAATTGAATTTTTATATAAAACACGAAATAAGAGGTCGTATACGCTTTGACTTACAACTTGGCAAATTAAACAACAAGCAGTCCGATACTCTCTTATATTATTTAACTTCTATAAATGGTATTACCAAAGCAAAAGTTTACGATAGAACTGGTGATGCAGTCATTTATTACACTGGTGAAAGAGAATACATAATAAGAGAAATCACTAAATTCAGTTTTAACAATAGCAAAATAGAAAACCTAGTTCCTGAACATACCAGCAGGGAATTAAACAATTATTATAGAGACAAATTAGCAAATAAACTGCTAGTCAAAAGTATCTCCAAAATATTTTTTCCAAAGTCCTTAAGATTTTTTTTAATTGGACTTCATTCTATAAAATATTTTAAAAAAGGTCTCTCTTCCCTGCTAAATAAAAAAATAGAAGTTTCTGTTTTAGATGCCACTGCTATAGGTATTTCTATTTTTAGAAAAGATATCAATACGGCTGGTTCAGTTATGTTTCTTCTTGGTATCGGTGAACTATTAGAAGAATGGACTAGAAAAAAATCTATAGACGACTTGGCTCAAAGTATGTCACTAAACATTGAAAAAGTATGGTTAAGAAAAGGTGACACTGAAATCTTAATTCCAATTTCAGAGATAAAGGAAGGAGATTTAGTAAGTGTAACTATGGGAAATATGATTCCATTGGATGGAGTTATAGTATCAGGAGAAACAATGGTCAATCAGGCATCACTTACAGGTGAATCCCTTGCAGTTAACAAAAAAGAAGGCTCTTACATATATGCTGGAACTGTAATAGAGCAAGGCAATATTGTTATGTGCGTCAAGGAAAAAGCTGGTACTACTAGATTCCAGAAAATAGTAACTATGATTGAGGAATCTGAAAAACTAAAATCTTCTGTAGAGAGTAAATTTGAACATCTAGCAGATACATTAGTTCCATACAGCTTTTTAGGAAGTATATTAACCTATGCAATTACTAGAAACCCTATAAAATCACTCTCTATATTAATGGTAGATTTCTCTTGTGCATTAAAACTCTCTATCCCTATTTCAGTACTATCAGCCATGAGAGAATGTAACAATAACAACATTACTGTAAAAGGTGGAAAATTTCTTGAAGGTGTTGCATGTGCAGATACTATTGTATTTGATAAGACAGGCACATTAACAAAAGCTCAACCAACTGTTTCAGATATAATTACATTCCAAAATTATAATAAGGAGGATATGTTAAGACTTGCAGCTTGCTTAGAAGAACACTTCCCACACTCCATAGCAAATGCAGTAGTTTATGAAGCTGAAAAACAAGGGCTTAGTCACAAAGAAATGCATACAGAAGTAGAATATATTATTGCTCATGGCATTTCAACAAAAGTTGATGATAAAAAGGTTGTAATAGGTAGCAAACATTTTGTATTTGAAGATGAGAAGTGTACTATCCCAGACGGTGAGGAGGATAAGTACAATAATCTATCAGATGAGTATTCACACCTATTTATGGCAATATCAGGTAAATTATCAGCAGTTATTTGCATAAATGACCCTTTACGAAAAGAAGCAAAATATGTAATTTCAAATTTAAGAGAATGCGGAATAAAAAAGATTGTGATGATGACTGGAGATAGCGAAAAAACAGCTAAATCTATAGCAAGTAAAGTTGGTGTTGATGAATATTATTCAGAAGTCTTACCAGAAGACAAAGCCAATTTTGTTAAAAGTGAAAAACTCAAAGGTCGCAAAGTAATTATGATTGGTGATGGAATCAATGATTCTCCTGCTATTTCAGAATCAGATGTCGGAATTGCAATGAGTGAAGGTGCTGAAATAGCAAGAGAGATTTCAGATATTACCATATCAGCAGATAATTTGAATAATTTAATCGTTTTAAAGCAGATTAGTAATAAGCTTATGAAAAGAGTTGATTTAAGTTCTAAGTTTATTATCGGCTTTAATTTAGGTTTGATTTTACTTGGTGTAGGTGGATTTGTTAGACCAAGTACATCTGCCTTTTTACACAACGCATCTACTGTCGGAATAAGTTTAAACAGTATGACAAATTTATTGGAAAACACCAATACTTATAACTACCATTAATCTCCATTACATAAAACATATGATATAAAAAATTTATAATTCATCTTTTAAAAAGAATATGTCTTAAAATTAGCTTTTTTCTAATCAAAATTATATAAAGCATACTTTACAAATTTTAAACTCAACTTATTTCTATTTTTTACAAAAAAGGAGATGATTCAAATTTTCATTTTGAAACATCCCCTTTTGTAAATTTCTTTAAAATTTATATATTAATTATATTTTCAACCAATAATTGTATTTTCAACCAATCTTTCTTCATAGCATTTTAAATCATTTTGCTTTAGATAATTAAATTCAGACTCTACATAAATACCACAGCCTACCAATTCAATTGTCAAATTAGGTATATTTTCCTTTAGTATACTAGTCTGCTCATAAATAATTCTTTCCAATAAATTAACTTGTAATATAGAAAAATGCTTCATAATCTCCCCATCACTATCTATATCTTTCTTGATTTCATACCAACTCTTTGACAAAATTCCCTTCAAATCAATATACCCTAGACTCCTCAATATATCTATACTATCGCTCCATGCATACTTACTAGGTTTATCAAAGTATGATTCTAGTTTCTTCTTCTGCTCATTTGTAAGTGAATCATAAGAAAGCTTCCTATTAAAATGTGCCTTCAAAGAAATCTTAGCCATAGAATATGGACTTCTACCAGAGTTTAATCCTGCATTTTTGAACTTTTCAATTCCTTTATCTTCTACTGAAGACCATATTGAGTTTATTGAATCTGAATCATTGTATTTAATATCAAGACCATGTGTAATATTTATATAGTTTTGTGGAAATACATATTGATAATAGACATCTTTTTTATCATCATATAGAGAGAAGTATCCACTATCATATAAATGAATATGCACCTTTACTTTTAAACTATCCTCTAAAATATTTCGTCTAAGGTTCGGGATATTTGCATACATGGTTACATATTTTATGGCATCAAAGTTTTTATTTAATGGAACTTCAAAACTAATTTCATCTCCTGTCAAAAGCTTTTTCACTTCTTCTTCATTACAATCATATAGAGAATATGTATTTTCAAATCCCACACGTGATTTCCCATCTAAACTGCCTGTTAATGCTACCTTCAAAATATGGTTATCTGTTTTTTGCCATTGGTAAGCATCTTGGTCAAGAAACTCTCTAATCTGTCTATTTTGCTCTTTCGCCTGATTTATAACCTCGTTTTCATCTTCTGTAATCCCTACATGGCATCTATTTAAGATATTTACTATATTGCTTCCAAATGGGAATGTCCATAGTTGAAAAGCTGCTGCCTCAACCTGACACAAATATCTAACCTGATTTAATTCAATTTGATGGATAAGTTTTTTCTGATATTCATTCATCTGATTACCACTATCTGACATTTGATAAATCAATTCTCCCATTGCAAGATTATCTTTTTTCTTATCAATCTTATCAGTAATGATAATTTGAGTTTCCATCATATCCTGTACTTTTTTAAATATTATAGAAATCTCCTCTGAATTTTCCATTTTTAAGCTTCCAAACTTTGTGCTTAATTCAGTTAAAACTTCCTTCATCTTTAATTTACTTATCTCATTTTCAAAAATATCTTGATTTTTAACTGTACTATCGAATTTTTCTACAAATGGTATAACAGATTCTTTCAAAGTTTTATCTTTAAATTCCACCATTTGAGTATTCAATTCATCTAATTTCTTAATATTATTTTCTTTATCTTTAATTGCCTCTTTAACTACCTCTATTTTACTCTCAAAACTAGATTTTACATTAAGACAATTATTAACACCACTAATCGCAGTATTTATAAGAGAACAAGCAGAACTTCCAATACTCAATGCATTTTTAATTTTAGATGTCTTTTGCTGTCTTTCAATAGCTTGTTTACTTTTCTCTAGTGCAGCTAACTTATCTTTTTGCTGTTTATTATTGTAATTTGCCTCCAACATACCTATTTCTTTTTTCTGGATTTTTGTGTAAATTTCCTTATACTCGCTTTCACTTAACCCCTCTTTTGCTCTTTGAATATCGTCAGCTTTGTCTGCATAGTTATCATCATCTATAGACTTAACTATAATCTCCTTAATTTGGTCAAATTTAGTTCTTCTTTCTTCATCAACACCTGCCAAATTATAAGTCATTTTATCTAAAGCATTTTTTCTATCTTCACTTAGCTGTTCTCCAAGTACAAATCTCATACCATCAGAATCCAATTTAAAATCTGAAAAATCAACCATCCTGTTAGTCCATTTGTATTCCTCTTCTTTAGCTGAAAGATTTTCCTTCAAAGATTTTGCACTGTCAAATGCCCCTAGACAAGCTTGACCAACACCACTAAATGCAGTCAGTAAACTCAATGCGCTTTGTATTCCAGAAAGAATTAACTGTGTTTTCATTTGTTCCTCAAGTTTTGCCTGTTTCTTTTTTAGTTCCTCTATGTCTTCTTGTTCATCTTCTTTCATCTTTATAATTTCTTGAATCAACAGGTTCATTTTTGCATTAACAGAAAGCATTTTATTCTCAAGTTCATTTTTTAAAACCTCTATTTGTTGATTTCCAGATTCAATTTGAGTTAGGATACTTTCCTTATATGTATTGAAATATCCTTCTTTTAACTCATCTTTCTTTCCTTGTTCCAATTCTCTTAAGGTCTTATCCAGATAATCTGTCAAAGAACGAATATCTGTAACACGATTTCCTCCAATTTCACTTTCTTCAATCATCTGCACATAAAATGCTGTCTTCTGCTCAAGTGCAAATAAAATCATACTCCATTCGCTAAAATTCTGATTTTTTCCTACAAAAGATTCTATTCTATCAGACTGCATCAATTTATTTATAAGGTATTCATAGATTTCCTTTGCCTCTTTATAAAATTCTTTCTTTGTATTCATATCATCCAGAGAAAGTACTGCTTTATTTTTCTTCTCAAAACTATAGTACTTCTGAAGTATTTCTCTATTTAATTGCATCTCTATTTTCTCAACTGCATAAAAAATTTCATAAATATGTGAAAATTCTAAAATATCAGCTTCTAAAATTCCTACTGCACACAACAGTCTAAGATTTCTATAACCTTTAATTCCAGAAAAACCAAATCTCTCGAAAAATTCATAGAAGAATGTATCTATTGACAAAGAATACTCCTGCTTTAACAATTCCTTTTCTTTTAGTGCATCTCCAGAGTGACCGTCTTTTCCCTCTGCTCCGGCTGAACCTGAATCTTCACGTTTGCTAATTGTCCAGTCCTTATGTTCTTCATAAAGAGTATTTAATTTCTCTCCATCATCTGCTGCTTGCTTCTGATTTAAAGCATGATTAAACACATATCTATCAAAATAATAGTAGTTTCTATCACTATCATCCATTGGAGGAGAGGTACCTATATATCTTATTGTTTCTTCATATATACCTCTAATTCCACCAAGACCTCCTGCACCACCAGCTCCTCCAGAGCCTCCTTTTCCTGCTAAACCATGATTTCCATCTTTTTTACTTATAGCACTTTTTAATAAAGGAGCTTTCCCAAGGAGATAAACCTGTCCAGACTTGCTTCCAAGACCTGCATTTCCACCATTACCTCCTGTGCCTCCAGTTCCACCTTGTTTTCCTTTTTCTGCTTTTACCACATAGTATTTTGTACCTTTAACATTAGCAAATTCTTTTGACTCTTTTTTAGAACCTATTTTAGCATTTGCCCCAGCTTCTCCAGTTATCCCTGTATCTCCTTTTTTTCCATCTTGTCCATTTCCACCACGTCCACCATCTACGTAAAGTTTAAGTTCTCCTCTTTTTTCTATTTCTTTAAAAGATAATATGATATCACCTGAAGTACCTGCATTATTTCCATTTCTTCCATTCATTCCGTCGTAAATAGAACTTTCTCCAACCAATTTTTCTGCATCCTTACCAGATACGTTGATTGAATAAGTCCCTTCTGGTATATGTAATTTTTCTGTAAGTAGTACAATATTCTTACCTGAGAAGACTTCTTTCTCCATATTACAGTCAATTTTCAACTCACAATCTCCATACATATATATAGATGACAAAATATTAAGTTGATAACCAGATATTATTTTAGTCAAATCCGATAAATTCACTTTAGGTATAGGAATATATATAGAAAGTACATTTTCTTTCTCATATGATTTTATATATGTACAACTTTGAATCTTCTCTATCCTATACTCTGCATCTTCAAGCCTTTTGGCTTCTTCTTCCCTATATTCTTCTTCTGCTATCCAATATTTGATATCTTTCAATGTATCTTCTAAAGTATTTTTTAGCAATGATTTTAACAACTCACTTAGACCAACAATATGAGTCTCACTACAGTAACTATTTAACTCTAAAAGAAGACGTGTTTCTTCTAATATATTCACTTTCTGTACGCCATCACCATATGAAAGTTCTTGTACAAACTCCATAAGCTCTTTCATATTATTAGTCCTACTACATAAATCTGTATACATCTTATCTAATTGAATCTTTTTATCTTTTAGACTATTTATAGAAGATAGAATGGAAATAGAATCTTCCATACCTTTTTTAACACTTTCTATATAAGGAACTAAAAGTTTTTCTAGGTCTTTATAGGTTACATCAACAGCTTTTTGTATTTCTATTTTACAAGAAGCAGTAAGCATCAATCCCAAATCTGTTTTTTCAAATGTTTCAGGTAGATTTTTCATTTCATTCAACAACTTTTCTGGCTGTTTATCTAGTGGATTACATAATTTAATAGATACACCATCTGATAATGCTACATTTAATAAGTACACTAATTCCTTACAACCGTCGTAATCTTTCTCTTGACTATCTAGGTCTTCTTTTGCTTTTTCCAATATATTTCTTATTTTTTCTTCTGTTACATTACCAATTAGTGTTTTAGGTATTTTATTGATAAGAAAGAAGAAATTTTCTTTATACTTTGCATAATCACCAAGCATATCTTTCAAATTTTTGCCTGTTTCTATCAATAATGTATGTCTAGAGTCCAGTAGGGATTGATAGTCTAAAATAACTACCATCCCTTTTACCTTTGAAGATGTGGAAATAGTTTCCCTTACAAGCATAGCACCAGCAATCATATACTCTGCTCCACGGTTGTCAAAAAAACCTGGGCAATCACATAATGAAAAATCTCTATTTGCAATATCTACAACTTCTGGACATAAAGTCTTAGAATATACACCATTTCCAATTTCGACAGCTGAATCTTTTGCAGTTATATATATTTGTCCAGTCTCTTCATCCGTTTTTTCTTCCATCACACAGCCTTTTAAATAATTTATACAAGTACTCTTTCCAACGCCTGAAGCACCTAGGAATAACAAAATTGACTTTTCTTTTAAGTCATATTTTCTAAGCTCGTCTCTTCCTTCTTCCAAAAGGTTTACGATTTCACTATAAAGTTTATTTGCCATACATCCATCCCTTTCTATATTTCGGAACAATAGCCTTGATATTTTTCTTTAATAAGATTCTCTTCTACCTTTGAAACAGCTGTTGATAACTTAGTATTTGGAGCATTAAATCCTCCATTGTCTCCTCTATCTCCATATTCAGCGTATTCTCTTGCTGGTCCTGTTTTACCTTCATTCCAGCTTCCACCACTAAATTCTATATGATATTTAATTATACTATCTAACTTATAATCCCAACTTGTAAAATATCCTGTATAGTATACAGTCTTATCTATACCACTTGGAGAAAATGAAAGTGTATTATATCCGTGATAGCCACCACTTCCTCCATATCCACCTAAACCTGGTCTACCATTTGGACCTGCTTCTCCATCTTTCACTGTTATATCACAATGATTAATTATTCTATTTTTTTGTTCCTCTGAATCTGAAATGAAGTAAATATTACCTTTCTTACCAGCATTTCCACCTCTTCCAGCATTTCCACCAGCTCCACCTTTTTCACCTTTTTTGCCACTTGTACCTTTTTCAAAATACCCTTTAAACATCTGTCCGTGGAAATAACTTGTATATCCTGCATCAGCTCCATTACTTCCAGAAGCTCCTGTTTCACCATTTTTCCCATCTATTCCTTTAGAACCATTTCCTCCATTTGCAATCAGTGTTAGACGATAATTTCTAATTTCTTCTTTAATATATAAGTAAATATTACCTGCATCTCTACCATCTTCACCATTTTTCCCATACATAGAATTATCTACAAGTTCTCCGCTCTTTCCACTTACATTAATTTTTACATTACTACCTACATCAAGATTGTTAGAAGCAAGAATAATATTTTTCTCTGATGCAAAGTTCATTCCAAGGTTATCATCCATATAAATAGTATCTTTAGCAAAGAACATAAATGTAGAAACATTGTCATCTACTTTTCTATTTTTGAAATATTCCAATACACTGCTAATTACTAAGTTTGGAATTAATGCTCTTATTTCAATACCTTTCTTATCATTAATATTAATTGTTTTTACTATAAATGGATTTAAAATGTATTTACCAATAAATTCTCTAATTATCTCATTACCTTCTTCTCCATATGCACTTAATCTTGTTATACTGTCTTCTAACTCTTCATTTTGTGTAACTGTAACATTTGTCAAAATTGAATTAAAATCACTTACACTATATACATAATCCTTTTTATTTGCAACTTCCATTAATTTTTCTCTATTTGGTAATGTAAATACCTGTTTTTGCACTTCATAAGAAACTAAAACTTTTTCTAAATTCTTTCTTATTATAATGAAGTTTTGTTCCATTATCTTCTTACTTGCCTTTTCTATAATAAATTCCATATGTACAGAAGGTAATAAAATTTCCCCAGTTCCATGTTCTGTATATTTACTTAAAGCATCAATTATATCTAAGTTTCCTTTTATCTTATTTTGTAATTTCATGCAACTATCTTGTAAGAATAAGCCACTTTGTTTGGCTAATACGTTGATAAAACTCTCTATAGTAAGACTTGTTGTACTTTCCAACCAGTTTTTAAATACTTTTACAACCTCATCATATTTTGCTATTTCTTGAATCATTGTTATACTTCCAATAATATTGATAAAATCTTCTGTATACGCCTTAACATAATCTTCTAGGCTAGATACGATATTGTTTTGAATTTCTTTTATCAACGTATCTAAAACTAATCTTGCATCTGCACTAATTGGATATTGGAATGCTGATGTCTTATCTTTAACTTCATCTAATTCTAGTACTTGCTTTAATAAGCCTTCCCTCTCATCTGATGCAAGTGGCTTACAAAGATGAATATTTTTTCCATTATCTTTTAGCAATTCTTCAAATAACCAAGCTTTTTCCTCTATATTACTGTCTAAATTTTCGCATAATTGTTCATATTTTCTTTTTATAACATTATATATTTGTTTTTCTGTTCTTTCTAAGAAACTTTTTGAAATGAAAAAAGTTATACTACCCTTAAAATTTTCTTTATGAAGACACATATTTAACTGTTGGAACAGGTCTAGTACTTTTGTAAGTCTAGAATCTAATATATCTGCTTCTGGTATCAATACAATTACTGCACATATAGATGCAGAATTTTTAAATACTTCACCTAATGAAACTGCTGCACTAATATCATGGGCTACTCCCCTATTGTCGCTAAAACCTGCAGTATCACATAATTTTGCATCCATTCCTTCTATTGGTTTTCTCATATTTACAATGTTCGGGTATAAAGTTTGAGAAACAGCTCCTGAACCAATCTCTGCCACAGGGTCTAAGCAATCAATATATGATATACCAGTATCTTCATCTTCTACTTCCATCATTACACATCCTGCAAGATAGTTAATTGCAGTACTTTTGCCACATCCTGTCCCACCAAGAATTAGAATTAAATTTTGATTTTCAGCCTTATTTATTGCTACTTTTCCTTCATTTAATAAGAGTGTTATTTCTTCTAAAAGTTGATTGTTATTTTCTGGCATTTATTTTCCCCCTTGGTTATATATTTTATTTAAATAAAGTTTAATCCCTTAAGTAGATTACAAAGTTTTTAGACTATATTTAAATTTGTTTTTTATTTTTTATTTTTAATAAATTTGCTTTTTCACTAAATTTGCATTTTCACTCAATAATTATTCTTCTTTGTTTATTAAAATAACTGTGTTGTATAATATAATCTTTACCAACACAGTTATTCTATTTAATGCGCTTATTTTATTGTATTTTATGTAATACAGTTGTTTTTTATATTATACGTCCATTATTTTCCTATGGTTATTACATATAGATTTTTAATTATATTTGTACCATTAATTTAAACATTCCTATACTACTGCTTAAGTTTTACACCTATACCAGCTTGAATATTTTATTTTTATTTGCTTAAATAGTTCAACTATACTGGTTTAAATAGGTTATCTTTATTTGCTTAAATAGTTCAACTATACTGGTTTAAATAGGTTATCTTTATTTGCTTAAATAGTTCAACTATACTGGTTTAAATAGGTTATCTTTATTTGCTTAAATAGTTCAACTATACTGGTTTAAATAGGTTATCTTTATTTGCTTAAATAGTTCAACTATACTGGTTTAAATAGGTTATCTTTATTTGCTTAAATTAGTTCAACTATACTGGTTTAAATAGGTTTCCTTTAGTTTAAATAATTCACCTATACCTACTTGAATAGTTCACTTTTATTTGCTTAAATTCTATACCAATACTGGCTTAAACATTATACTACCATGATTGTATTGTCTATCTTCAACTACAATAAAAACAGGTTCTAAATCTTTAGTAGATGTTATTTTTAATTCTAAAAAAACATTATCAGTTGGTAATATTTTTACATCATAATTATTTAAATTATTATTCGTGATACTATTAAATACATCACCTTGACGTTCAAAAAAAACATTATCAACTATTACAAAATAAACATCTTCTTTTCTACTATTTTCAACCTCTATAGTATTTTGTTTAGTTACATTTAGTCTCATCTTCCACCTCCTATTAATATTACTTAATTATATTAATACTTGTAATTGTTGCATTATGTTCATCACAAGGAAGAGGTTTAAAAACAACTATCTCTGCTAAATAATTCTGTGGAGGATTTGTAACTGAAGTAGCATTGCAAATAAATTTAAAATTTGTTCCTGCTACAACTTGAGTAGAAACAATAAGTGGTTCATAACCAACCCCTTCTAACATTCCTACAGCTTCATTAAATACTTTTAAATCTTCTTCTTCGACAGCTCTGAATTTTGACCATCCACCAACAAAAAGACTCATATAAAAACCTCCTTTATATATATATTTATTTATATATATAGTAGTACCAATTTTCTCAATATTCAATATTTTCTGTGTAACTGGTCAATGAAAATGCATAACTGGATAAAAATACTTATAAAATAACTTAACTTTACATATAAATAGCTTACTTTACATGTAATAAGATTATTCTACAATATGAAATGCATCTTGTTTTGAATATATTCTAAATACAATAATGGATATTTTCAATTATTATAATTAGAAAATATCCATTACTTAACTTGTTTTATTTAAAATCACATAGAGACTTTATTATTTTTTTTATTGCATGAATAGCTATTTCAGGTATCATAAGTTGATATACCCCCTCCTTGAAACCACAAAAAACATAACAAACTTTACGAATCTTGTCTTAAAAGACCACAGGTACATTCCTTATTTGTGGATTGGAGTAGCCATAACAAGCAAATTTTACAATTTTTATGATGACAAAAATCAATAAAATCGCTTAGTATATAACACGAAACACTACTTGTTACTATTAAGAATAGTTAGATAGGAAGTATGCATTATACCAATAAAGGAATCAATAAAGAAAGTTAAAACATCCCTACAAATCAAAAATCTGTTACATTTTTCTATATTTAAACGTTATTTACTTACAATTGGAGAAATAACAGGTTTTCCTTCTCGGTCAAGTAAAGGCGTAAATCCGGCTGCATGGCCATAATAGTGGAATACATAGTTCACACCTGTTTCTTTATCCACCCAAATCTCCGTTGCATTTATTTTTCCTTGTGAATATACTTTTTCAAATCTATCTTTTCCCATTTTATAATCCTCCATATTTTTGATTGGTCTATGCCTTCTTCACTTAAGTAGAAAAAATACATAACTTATTTTTTTAATTCTAATATGAGCACGTAAAAATGTCAAACAGCTTATTTAATTTCATAACTTCATGTTACTGTTCGTAACCTTGTCTGTTTACTTACACTGCATTACAGCACCATTTTATCCTTTACATTATTGTATTGCACACAGTAAAAATGCTTACTTTATGGGATTTTTCAACTAAAAAAAGGATTTTATCTCCACAAAACATTTACTATTTGTTACAATATACCTAATTTTAATCTCATATCAACATTTAATGAAGATATAACCTTTTTCAAATATTGTAAAGACTCCTTAAAAATATTAGAAAAAGATTCTGCAAATCTCTCAACATCTCCTTTTTTTAAATACCTAAGTATCTCAAAACATACATCAAAACGTGTTTTCAAAATTTCATTATATTCTTCATGAAAAAATCTCTCTAAATAGATTCCAAATATCATATATTGTTTTAAATGCAAAAATGTTTCCTGTAATACATAAATTTGTGTATAATCTACTATCTTACAAAGTAAAACAAAATCTGGATAAACCTTACACTCTTCACAATTATTTTGTAAGTACCTTAAATGAGTTTCTATTTTATCTACAGCTATCAAATCCATTTTATTTCCTAGTAAAAGTACTACATCCTCAAGAGTAATCGTAACAAACTCCATAGCATCCAAAAGCAAACTCAACCTTTTAGCTCCTTCTTCTGTATTTATATAATCATCATCATATTCAGAAAAAAGTGTTACATATGTTCCCTTGCCATTAATTGTTTTAGCAATTCCCAATTCATTTAGCTCATTATAGGCACTTCTAACTGTTGGAAGAGATACATTATATCTATTAATTATCGAAGTAATTGATGGTAGACAATCTCCTATTTTAATATTGCCTTCAAAAATTTGACAAATTACATCTGAAACAATTAAGTCATATAAATAACATTTTTCCAACGTTACAGAATTAAAACTACTTGTATCTATACTTTGTGGAGCACGATTTTCTACCATTTTAAGTATGGATTCTCTACAAGCTTTATACATATATGTTAATAGTTTTTTAAATTCAATTAGATTCCCGTCCAATCCATATAAGTAAGTTTTTCTTACCTGCTCTATGTATTTATTACGAAAAAAGTCTATACAACAATTATCCAAGTTATCGAAATTATAGGCCAATTGTGAAATAATGACATCATGCTGAATAATCTCACAAAAATGGTGAATCAGGAAATTATTTGTTTTACTTATTAGTTTATTTATATATTTTAGCCTTTGTTCTTTAAAGACTAAATAATTAGAACTATTTTTTTCCATACAATCGATAATCTCGTTTAATTCTTCAAAGTCTTTAGATGTAAATCTTTTAATATTGTACATAGCAATAGAAGGAAATATTAAACTAAAAATCTTATATATTTCTGATATTTGTAAAATCTTCTCATATAATAAGTCAGATTCTATTGATTGTTTACTCGTACTCTGGATTAAAACTGGTCTAGAACCAGCTTTTGTCTCTATAAAGCCCTTTTCTGAGAGCATTTTTATTACAGTTTTTATAGTATTTTTTGATACCATATATTCTTCTGACATGCTTTTTATAGAATCAAGCCTATCTCCAATAGTAATTTTACCAGTATAAATTTGTTGAATTATATGCTCAAAAATAATTAAATATTGTGGTTTTCTCTTCATATTTTTCCTCTTCGATAAATTAGATTTATTGTTTTTTGTAAGGTATATTTACTTTTATTTAATAGGGCAAAATAGTTGCTTATTTTTTCCTCATAATCTATAATTAATATAAACCATTTATATATATGGTCTAAGTTTTATAATACTGTAATGCAGTAAAATAGCATATTGTAGCTATACTACAGCAAATTAACATACCATTGTAGTATATTAATTGGAATAATTTTAAGTACTTCAAAATTCCAGCAAAACATATATGTGTTTTTGATATTATGTATATTCGTTAATAGAATAGCTATACTTGTTTTACATAATAAATTATATGATACTTGCTATATGTAATTACTATATTTAATACACATAACTATTATACTTACTATATGTAATTACTATATTTGATACACATAATTATTATACTTACTATATATAATTACTATACTTGGACACATAACTATTATACTTGCTATATGTAATTACTATACTTTATACACATAGTTATCATACATGCTATATATAATTACTACACTTGGACACATAACTACTATATTTACTATATGTAATTATACTATACTTGGACATATAGTTATCATACATACTATATGTAATTACTATACTTGGACACATAATTATTATATTTGCTATATGTAATTATACTATACTTGGACATATAGTTATCATACATACTATATATAATTACTATACTTGGACACATAGTTATCATACATGCTATATGTAATTACTATACTTATACACATAACTATTATACTTTCCATACATAATTACTATATTTGGACACATAGTTATCATACATACTGTATATTAAGATATAATACTTTTTAAATTTTATATAACACAGACACATGCAATAAAAAAGAAGGTATCCATAATAAGCTCTTTGCATGTACCTAAATAAAAACTGTAAAATAGAATATATAAAATCTAATCTATTTTAAGTAAATACAATTTCACTTTAAAAGAGGATGTACTATGAAATACCATATATTTTTAATCATAACTACTATATTAATAATCGAACTATGTAACATTTACATATGCAAAATAGCATCTTTTGGAAACAAAAATATAACTATACATAAGAATTACAAATATATTTTTTTAATAAAACCATTAACCTTCTTGATAATAATATTCACAAAATTACCATTACCACTATATTATATATTGTTTTACATAGTAAGTCATAAATTGCTCTTAAGCAGAAAAAGTTCTACTAACAACCATTTTATTCCCAATATGGCAGTAATAAGTTTTTGTATTTTACACCTTATTACTGTAAGTACAATATCACTTGTTAAAAATACAAGTCCAGATATAATATTTGCAAATATGACCTATAGGTTAATTAGTATTTTAATAGCTTCTATTTTAGATTTTATCTTATGGTACTCTATGAATAAAATAAAAGAGCATATTTATATAATAACTCAAAATCAAATAGAGTTCAGTCTATTTTTAAAATTTATCTGGTTCACTTTAGGATATATATTATTTGATAGTATACAAATTACATTTGCTCCACCAAGTTCTCTAACTTCCTACTTTATATTGGGAAGTAACATATTATTAATCTTACAACTAATTATATTCATCAATCATATATATTCCATTGAAAAAAATATTTATTTAGAAAAAGAACATCATAGACTAAAAATGATAAAACAAGAACAATTACTAAAAGTAAATTTATTAAAGAAAAAAGCTAACATTGATGAATTAACATCAGCATATAATCGAAAATTTGCTTTTGAAAAAATACAGCATTACATTAATAACAATTTATTATTTTCATTGATATATATCGATTTGGATAAATTAAAGACGATAAATGATACATATGGACATTTAGCTGGGGATAACTATATTATTAACTTCTCAAGTATAGTTATTGAAAACTTAGGAATAGATGACATATTTGCTAGAATAGGAGGAGATGAGTTTATAGTTATTATGCCTAAATCTAATGAAAACACCACAAAAGAATTTATAGAGAAAATAAGTAAAATTATGGATAATACGATATCTTTTAGCTATGGTATTGTAGAAGTTTCTAGCGAAAACAAAATGACTGTAGAAGAAATTATTAATATTGCTGATATTAGAATGTACACTAATAAACAAAATAATCATAAAAGGAACAATAACTAAAATGAATATTTACATGAGCTTACTTGTAGTCTCACTATGTTTTTTATCTTATTATCTCTATCATTATAATTTTTTTAAATATCTGGACATAATGATTAATAACTCTAAAAATAAATACACAGTATATATTATATATTCTATATTTAATTATTTAATTTTTATTATTTGTACTTATTTAAAGTTTCATCTAATTATAAATTGGACAATTTTTATGTTGATTTTATTCATACAAATTAAAGTAACTTATAAAATCTCCACAATAAAAAACATTTTTTATTCACTAAACTGCTCCATCATTGGTTTAGCAATAAATATATTTTTTAGGTCTTTAATGTCAATAGTGTTAAATATGCCAGCATATTTATTTGATAGTAATTCTATTGCAAATATTTACAGAGTATTTCCTATATCATTTAGCTTTATAGTTACAGGACTATATTTCAGTTATAAAAATAATAAAAATAATAAGATTAACTTTGAGGCAGTTTTAGAGGACAAAAAAAACTTAATTTTCTTATTGAGCCTTATGTTTGGAATGTACTTGTATCTATGTTTGAGTTTGTCAATATACTATACTGTTGGAAATGTATTGATTTTAAAATTATATGGAATCAAGTCTGCCATAATAGTTTTGGTAGGTAACTATATTGCAGAAAGATATAGCTTTAGAATTACTCAAATAAAAGGTTATGATATTAAAAATCAAATAGAATATGTAGAAAGTATAAAGACAGAGTATGAAATTAATAAATTGAATGATATTGTATATACAGATTTACTGACAGGCTTCTACAATAGACCTTTTGTAAATCAAAAACTATCAGAGTGGACATCAAATCACTACAAATTTACCTTATGTTTTACTGATTTAAATAGCTTAAAACCTGTAAATGATAAATTTGGACACCAATTTGGTGATAAATACATATCCACTACTGCTCAAATAATAAAAAAACTTATAAATGTAGAAAATTCCTTACTATTTAGATATGGTGGAGATGAATTTTTATTCCTTTTACAGAATACAAGTTGTGTAGAAGCAGAAAAAATAATGATTAAT
This sequence comes from Clostridioides difficile ATCC 9689 = DSM 1296, assembly GCF_001077535.1. GTDB lineage: Bacteria > Bacillota > Clostridia > Peptostreptococcales > Peptostreptococcaceae > Clostridioides > Clostridioides difficile. Next base: position 696,540 of record NZ_CP011968.1, on the reverse strand, counting down.
ATAAATTATGAATTATCAAAATTAAGTAATACTGACGAGTATCCTTATGCTCTTTCCATAAGCTATGGATTAGTTGAGTGGGATGGAATATCCGATATTGAAACTTTAATATCAAAGGCAGATTCTTTGATGTATGAAAATAAGCTTAAAAATAAATCTACTTTAAACTAGCTAGTTCAGATATTCTACAAAATATATGTTATAAGAGAGTACTAAGAATGTCAAAATATATAGATTTTGCAAATATTGAATACAGTTTACTAATGAATGCACTGGATGTAAGTGTTAGTAAACACCTATTAGATGAACACTTTACTGTTGTTTGGGCTAATGACCATTATTATGAAATGTTCGGCTATACCTAGCTAAAAAGTTAAAAATGACCACTGTAGCCGAGGGAATAGAGACCAGTTTTCAAAAAGATTTCTTACAAGAAATAGACTGTGATATGTTACAAGGATACGTGTTCTCTAGACCTTTACCAATAAAAGACTTTGAAAAACTTATGTTTCAAAACTCCTCCAATTAACAATATAAAATTGCTTATTATAAGTGATATTATTGTATCAACAAATAAAGGAATTGTCTCAAAATTGATTTTTTCTAATCAAATTTTTATTTTGAGACATTCTCATTTTTTTGCATAAGAAAATACCCACCAAGCTACGGTTTTTCTTACCGCTGTTCGGTGGGTATTAGTAGTATTATGAAATCTGAAAACTTTAAGTATTACTACTTCCGCTAGCGCAATCACAAAGGTCGAAAGCTTCAAAGCGAAAATAGGCTTTTTACTCATCAAACGTCACCGTACCTGCCAACCCATCCACCGTTATCATTTGTCCGCTCTTAATAGTTCGTGTGGCAATGTGTGTAGCCATAACGGCTGGGATGCCATATTCACGTGCGACAATGCTTGAATGGCTAAGAGGACCACCAATGTCCGTTACAATCGCACTTGCAGATGAAAATAATGGTGTCCATGCTGGAGTTGTGGTAACTGCAACCAAAACACTTCCAGGTTGAAAGCTTTCAAAATCTGCTGGACTATTCAGTACACAAGCTGGAGCCGTCACAACACCAGTACTGGTACCAATGCCCGTCAACACAATTTTCCCATCTTTCTGCTTCTGTGGTGCTTGTGATATAGTTTTTTTGTTTTTTTCTGGCAACTTGGATGGTGACACATAACCCATGTATTTTTTAAGTTCAGCTTTTCGAACAGGTATTATCCCGTTCATATCAGATAGAGACTTGTTTTTATCCAACTGCTCTATAAGTACCTCCAATTCCGATTTTGTGAGCCAATAAATATCATCTAAATGTGAAATAGCTCCTCCTCGTATGAATCGTTCTGAGATTTCCTGAAACATACAACGAATCAGAGGATGTCCCATTCCCATCAAATAAATAGCATTTTCACGCATAGGAGAGGTTTCCTGTGCCCAATGGAGCAACTTAAAAAATAGTTTTTTACGCAATCCACCTATGTGTTGTAAAATCTCTTCTTCTGCATGTTTTCTACGCTTTTCAAACGTGGTCTGGCGTAAAAAAGGACTTTCCCCTTTTCCTTCCACAAATGTTTTTACGGATTCAAAAGTTGGTGTAAGTGTTTCCTGCGGTGTGGAATGCGCAAAATCAAACTCATAAGCGGTACGACCAAACTCTTTAAAGTACTTATTGATTCGATTTTTCCATTCTATCCATACTTCCTGTGAAACTCCAACAGGCACAACTGAAGACATGAAATCTTCTGCTATCTTTATTGCAGGACTGTTTTGCAGATAAAGGTTGATGCTGTTATTTTGCTTTACCCATTCTGAAATACCCCACAACTCCTTTTCCGATTGCAGAACAATCGTATCAAACCCAAGCAGGAAAACGGAAGTATCCGTTATACCAGCACGTCGAACTGCTCCTTGAAATAATTTTGTAAATAATGTTTCACTGATAGAAGCAGCAGGCAATGTAAGCTGAATCCTTGTGAAATAAATACATGCGGCATAAAATATTGTCTGAATACCCTCCATAATTTGATGGGCGTTCATAGTATGCAGGGGCTTTTCTTCCCATTGTTTAATAGCATCCTCATATCCTTTTCGTGCCGTTTCCCAGCGTGCAACGCTGTTCATAAGTGTCCTACGTAAAGAGCGTGGGGAAAGGGATTTGATAGCAATCAAAAGTGGATTTGATTTAGCAGAAAGATAAACATATCCATTAATAACCGTATATGCCCCGTTTTTTGGTAATAATTTTTTCGCACTTTTACCAAACATATCTATCCATAAAAGCTCTGATGCACGGTTTACGATTTCAAGACCAAGCGTGGCGAACAAAGGTGTAACAGGATTTGGCAAATGTTCTGCCAAACTTCCCTTTGTGTATACAACATCCTGTTCTGGCAATACCCATTCTGGTGGCAGAACAGTAATTGGACGAGCCTGAACAATGTACAATTTATCTTTTTCCAGTGCCCACTCTACATCCATAGGCATTTGATAATACTTCTCAATTTTCTTTCCAAGCTGTATCAGTTGCATTACCTGATTACGAGTAAGAGCATATTTTTTTCTCAACCTTTCAGGAACCATGGTTTCTTCTGTTCCTTCTGAAGTACGAACCGTCATAATCTCTTTATTTGCCACTTCATACGATATAATTCGTTCGGAATCCTTATCCACTACGATTGTATCGGGTGTAACTAAGCTAGAAACCACCGCTTCACCAAGCCCCCATGCAGCGTTAATAATCATTTCGCTACGTCTACCATTGATTGGGTTTAACGTAAACATAATACCAGATGAATCGGAAAATGCAAGCTTTTGTACTACAACAGCAAGTGCGACAATCTCGTGCTTTATATTATTCTTCACACGATAAGCAATAGCACGAGCTGTCCATAAGGAAGCCCAGCATCTCTTTACAGCGTCAATAACTTTATCTTCACCTTGTATGTTAAGATAAGTTTCCTGCTGACCTGCAAAAGAAGCGTCAGGTAAATCTTCAGCAGTCGCAGACGAACGGACAGCCACCGATATGTTCCCTAATCCGGCATAAGCTGTTTTAATTGCGTCCGACACTTCCTGTGGCATTTCTCCATTATGGAAAAGCTCCCCTATTTTCTTAGATACATCTTCAAGTTGGCTGGTATTATTGGAATCAATACCATCTAGCAGTTTATTAATTCGAGACTGAATATGGTTCGTCTCAACAAAAATCTGGTATGAAGCAGTCGTAACATGAAAACCGTCTGGCACAGGGATGCCTGCTGTCAATAGTTTTGATAAAGACATCCCTTTTCCACCAACAATTTCAATGGTTGCTTGTTTATGTTCCAGTGGCAAGACATAATAAATCATAATCATTCACCTCCATCATTCATAATTCCGTGCAGAAATATATTCATTGTTTCATCCAACATTTTTTCCGAACTATCCAATGGTCTTGACGTGTAACTGATTGATAACATGGAGTTAATTAACAAACGTGTCACAAGAGCGGTATCCGTTTTGCGAAAGATGCCTGTGGTCACACCATTATCAATTACCGATTTTATAATATCTTGATATGCATAACGAGCATCTTTAAGTCTCTTTCGATACTCTTCTTCTAAATAATCAGATTCTGTATTTAACCACATCAGTACAGTTCTATACTGCTCTGGAAATCTAAGATGATTAAGCATGATTTTTCTAAGGCACTGTTGTGGTGAAGGTTCACCATCAATAATCCTATGAACTTGTTGGATAGTTTTTTCTATTTCTTTCTCAACTGCATATACAACAATCTCATCTTTCGTTTTGAAAAAATCGTATAGACTTGACTTTCCCATGTTGGCTAAAACTGCAATTTCTCTCATTGATGTTTTTTGGAATCCATTTTCAGCCATGAGACTCAAAGCAACAGCAACTATTTTTTCTCGGCGTTCTGCTTGTTGTTCGGGTGTAAGCACAATTCCTTTTGGCATAGGGCGATACCTCCTTTTAGCGACCACTGGTCGTTTCTTTTTTATTTATCATACAGCGACCAACGGTCACTTGTCAAGGTTAATTTTTTTCATTGTATATGGTACTCGAGATAAAAATGTTCATTTTAGAAATTGCTCTATTTAAGTAGAAATAGGCTTCATCATTAGAAAACAAGACTATAAATTTGAGATATTTATCATGTTCAAATTTCATCAATATCAAAGTTTAAAATATTAATAAAAAAAGAATTACTAAGAAATAACATATAAAGATTCAAAAAAGGAGTTGAACTTAAAATTTAATTACAAAAAATCAAATTTAAGACAACTCCTTTATTCTTTATCTCTACTATTCTTTATCTCTATTTATTTATTACAACTCCCTAACATTTACCACTACTGCCTTAGGTCTAGTCATAGCCTCAATTGAATACTTAACACCTTGAGTTCCCATACCAGATGCCTTTACACCTAAAAATGGGAAGTGGTCTGGACCTCTTTCAGTCTTATTATTTATTTGAACAGTACCAACTTCAAGTTTATCAGCTATATAAAATGCCTTATCAATATCACTTGTAAATACTGATGATTGAAGCCCATACTCTGATTGATTAGCAATTTCAATTGCTTGATTTATATCTTTAACTCTTATAATTGGAAGTACTGGACCAAATGGTTCTTCCCAAGCAATTTTCATATCAACATTTACATTATCTAACAATGTTGGATAGAATAAATTATTTTTTCTAACATTGCCTGTTATTAACTTTGCTCCTTTATGTAATGCATCATCAACCAACCCTTGAACAAAATCAGTTGCTTTATTATCTATAAGAGGAGTGATAACTACTTCATCCATTGGATTTCCAATTGTCAACTTCTCTACCAATGGCTTTATTTTTCCGACTAATTTATCCGCCACACTCTCTTGTACTAAAATTCTCTTTACTGCCGTACATCTTTGTCCTGAATATGAATACGCTCCAGATACTATATTCTTAGCTGCAAAATCTAAGTCTGCATCTTCTAATACTATAGCCGCATCTTTTCCACCAAGCTCCAATAATAATGGTACCATTCCAGATATTTTAGATATATGCTGACCAACTTCAGTACTACCAGTAAAGTTAATAAAATTAATTCCTTTATGCGTTACAACATAATCTCCTATCTCACTACCCCTACCTGTAATAGTATTAAGTACTCCATCTGGTATCCCAGCTTTTCTCATAATTTCTACCACATGAAGTGCGCTAATAGCCCCTTGTGTAGCAGGTTTTAATACGACTGCATTTCCACCAATAAGTGCTGGAGCAATCTTTGACATTGATAAATTTACAGGATAATTAAAAGGAGATATAGCTAAAACAGTACCTAATGGAACCCTTGAAACATAAGACATCTTATTTCTTGTTCCACCAGGGAAATTATCTCCACTAATGGCTTCACCCTCCATATTTTTTCCCACATCAGCTGTGTATCTTAAAAAATCTGCTGTTCTCTCAACTTCTGCCCTTGCAGATTTTATGTCTTTGGCTATTTCAAGTACCAGTATATTAGCTATCTCATCTATATTTTCTAACAATAAATCAGCAGCCTTATGAAATATATTGGCTCTCTTGTATACAGGCATTTCAGCCCATACTTTTATACTCTCTTTTGTGTTTTTTATAACCTCATCTACCTCATGTTTTGTCATAGATTGTACTTTCCCAACAAGAGAATTATCTATTGGTGAGTAAATTTCTATTGGCTTTCTCGAATTAGATTCTACCCATTTTCCATTTATTAAATTTTTATATACATTTTCTTTTGTTTTAAGTTCATTAAACATATTTTTATTCCTCTCTCTGATATAACTTTGTGTATTTAAATTATAGCCATTTATTCGTTATGTAAACATTTCTTTTTTCCATAAACGTTTACCTATAAAAAAAATTTTAAGTTAACGTTTTTCTACATTCTTCTATTTTAATAACATACTCGCTCCAAATCTATATAGGTCACACTTTAATATCAATATACTAATATACCAATATACTAATATACTAATATACCAATATACTAATATACTAATATACTAATATACTAATATACCAATATACCAATATACCAATATACCAATATACCAATATACCAATATTATAAACATAAATCACTTGACAAATTTATAAGTAGACAATATTATATATCTATGACTCAAAATATTTTCAAAGTCATATATATCATATATAGACAGAAAGGATTGATAAAAATGGCTAAAAGTTTTACAGAAATAGAAAAAGACAATATAAGAAAAAGACTAATTTCAGAATGTGAAATCAACTGGTCTAAATATGGATACAAAAAAACTAATATTGATGAACTTTGTTCAAAATCAGGAATTGCAAAGGGTTCTTTCTATACATTTTTTGATTCAAAAGAAAAGTTATTTTTTGAAGTATTAAATGGAATCCAAAACAAACTTATATCATCAGTAGATGAAATTTTAAGTAACATGCCTCCAAAAGAAGGCTTTGCAAAATCCTTAAAAATGTTATATCGATTATATGATAAAAATCCATTTTTATATTCACCAAATAATCCTGATTTCATCAGCCTAATAAATAAACTACCTCAAGATATGTTTTTACAACTTGAGTCCAATAACATACAAAGTTTTTACGACTTAATTGAGAGACACAATCTCAAGTTGAAGATAGAAAAAGAAAAAGTTTTTGGTGTTTGTAATGCTCTACTATCAAGTCTATTGGTAAAAGAAAATATTGAATATAACTATATTGAAGTGTTTGACTTTATGGTGGATAATCTTGTAGAACACATACTTGAATAACAATTTAAAATAATTTTTCTAAGTATTTTTTTATACTAAATAGGATTAATATGATTGAATTAATGAAAAAAATAAACAATATAATTTATAAAATAAATGATAAACTAAATATCACACAAAACTTATAGACCCTAGAGCAAACCCATTCCACTCTACTCTAAGCCATCTATAATAGTTTGTATATTTCTAATAATATTAGATATTAAAGTAAGAAAAAAATTCCTTATAATAATTGCTATTATATCAATTATTATAAATATTTTAATAATCTTAGATAGGTAGGTACATATATGGTAAAATCCTCGAACACTTTTAATAAAAACTTCAACTTGATGATATTAGGTCAAATAATCTCATTGTTTGGTGCATCAATACTCAAGTTTGCTTTGTCTTTATACATACTTGATATAACTGGTAAAGCAGAAATATTTGCTACTATACTAGCAGTATCTTCAATCCCAATTATAGTATTCTCCCCTATTGGTGGAGCTATTGCGGATATATTCAACAGAAGAAACTTAATGGTTATTTTTGATTTTTCAAGTAGTCTTACAGTACTAATCTTAGCAGTATTCTTATTCAACAATAATGGTTCAATATTACTTGTAGGAATTATTATGACCATATTATCAGTCATAAGCACAATGTATCAACCAACTGTTCAGTCAAGTACACCCCTTTTAGTTGATAATGAGCATTTAATGAATGCAAATGGTATTGTAGCTGGAGTTGCATCTCTTACAAATATTGCAGGACCTGTATTAGGAGGTGTCTTGTATGGTGTGATTGGAATTAATGCAATTATAGTTATAAGTTGTGTAAGTTTCTTTCTATCTGCAATTATGGAGATATTTATACAGATTCCTTTTATCAAACAAGAGCAAAACAGCAACATTATAAAAACTATATTTACTGATATAAAGGATGGTATTGTTCATATATGTAAAGAAAATAGATTTATACTAAAAATACTTTTTTTAGCTATAGCAATAAACTTATTTTTAAGCTCTATGTTAATAGTTGGTATCCCCTATATAGTAAAAATCACTATGGGAGCTAGTAACTTCTTATATGGTCTAGCAGAAGGAGCAATTTCTTTTAGTTCACTGGTAGCTGCTGTTAGTATTGGTATTTTCTCAAAACATCTAAAAATCACTAATTTGCACATTTCCTTTATTATATGTGCAGTTATGTTCATACCAATGGCGGTTTCAGTATATCCATTTATATTAAACACAGGATTTCCAGTTCCATTTTTAATCTTTATAGTATCATCTATGCTAATATTTTTTACAACGACTCTTATCTCAATATATGTTATAACAGTCACACAATTAAAAACTCCAAATGAACTCTTAGGAAAAGTAATGTCAATTCTTTTTGCAGGAACAGCAATTGCAATGCCCCTTGGTCAGGTTATGTATGGTAAACTTTTTGATTTATTATCAGATAGAGTGTACATCATTATACTAGGAGTTGGATTTATTACATTACTTATAGCATTTGTATCAAAGATAACATTGAGGAACGAAAATCTTTAGATACAAAGAATTTAGATATAAAGATTTAATTTTCACTAATTTCTGAATTTAAATGCAAAATTGTGTATCAGTATGTTGACGTTTTAGAAATTGATTGATATAATCAATGGAAAATAAACTTTATAAAAATTCAAAATATTCAGCTAGAGGAGTGATAAAAATGAGTTACATGCCAACTTTAGAACAAGCATGGGAAATATTAAGAAAATACAATAAGGAAGAATTTCATATAAGACATGCTCAAATTGTATCTGGAGTTATGAGATACTATGCAAAGGAGTACGACCCTGAAAGAGTAGAATTTTGGGAAATAGTTGGACTTTTACATGATTTAGATTTTGAAATGTATCCTGATGAACATTGTGTTAAACAAAGAGAATTAATGACAGAGCTTGATTTAGATAAATCAATAATCGATTCTACAATAAGTCATGGATATGGATTAACTGGTTCAGATGTTAAACCAGAGCAATTTATGGAGAAAGTATTATTTGCTGTGGATGAACTTACTGGTTTAATTGGTGCTGCTGCAATAATGCGTCCTTCAAAGAGCGTTTCTGATTTAGAATTAAAATCTGTTAAGAAGAAATTTAAAGATAAATCATTTGCTGCTGGCTGTTCTCGAGACGTTATAAGAAGTGGTGCAGAAATGCTTGGATGGGAACTTGATAAGCTTATCCAAACAACTATAGAAGCTATGAGAAGCTTGATTCCAGAGATGGCAATATAGCTCCTCCATACATATACCATAGAAGTTACATCTTTAAAGAGCATTTCTCTTTTTGATGCAACTTCTTTTTATATTTTGTAGAATAAAAAGTTTAATATTTTAAACTCACTATATAATCTATAATAAATACTATAAATAATATAATGTATAATAGTTATAAACTTTCTAACCTTAAAAGTTTCTAATACTCAATAAACAATTCTAATATACAAATGTCATTATATGATTTAATTATATATCTTCAATATATATATTAAAATAAATATATATATTAAATTCTTATACACCAAATTTTTACATTAAACTTCTATGCACCACATTTATACATATTAAATTCTTATATATTAAATTTCTATGCATCACTTTTATACTTATTAAATTCCTATATATTAAACTTCTATACATCACTTTTATACATTAATTCTTATATATTAAACTTCTATGCATCACTTTTATACATTAATTCTTATATATTAAATTTCTACACATCAAATTTATATACATTTAAATCACATGATTAACTGCTTTCTTCACATTTCTAAGTGGAATAGCAATTTTAACTACAAATTTTTTATCATCATATTCAATTACAACATTACCACCATACTTATTTACAGAGTTTTTTACACTTTTTATTCCAAGTCCATGAAGAGAACCTTTTTTGTCTGTCAAAATATCTCCATTTTTAGTAATAATCTTATTCATCTTAGTATTTTCAACTCTTATTAAATAAAAATTTTGCATAACATCACCTTTAACACAAATAACTCTATTTCCACTATCAATTTTATTACATGCCTCAATTGCATTGTCTAAAATATTTGAAAATATATGACATATATCCACTAATTCAACAGCTTCACAACAACTAAAATTTATTCCTATTTTTAGTTCTATATCATTCTTATCACAAACCTCTTTCTTTTCACTTAATATAGCATCTAATATAAAATTACCAGTATTAAATAACAAGTCATTACTCTGAATTTCTACCTGCAAATTATTTAAATAAGAAGTAACATCAATACCTTTTTTAATCATAGCATTTATACACAATATGTGATTTTTCATATCATGACTTAGTAATCTAGTTTTTAAATATTTCTTTTCTATATCTTCATAATACTCATTTTCATACTTCAAAGTATTTTTAATCATATTGTTTTCTACAACTAAAGTATTATATTGCTGTAATTTTTTAGCAATTAAAACTAAAGTGATACTTGATATAAGCAATACAACAGAAATCATAACGAATTGGAAATTATGTATTAAGCTACCAGACCCTGGATTAAATATGTATTCAAAAATTACAAAAAAAGATGCTATATTAGCGACTATAGGAATAACTATATAAAATAATGTCCTTTTATTTATTTCTATATTAAGTTTTATCTTTAAGGCTCTATATAAAAGCAAAGACACAATCAAAAGTATCTTTCCCAATATTATAGACTCAATTCTGTATATATCTCCCGTCCCCATACTACTCATGTCATTTATAGAATTAAGCCAAACTGTTAAAGATATACTCAAAGCATCTGTGGCGATTAGTAACATCCAATAAATTAAGGATATTAATACAGACTTTATAAACCTCACATCATATGAGATTTTATAAAATGCAATAGTAATTATCATAGATATAATTACTCTTATATTTGGAGGTACATCAAAAAAATATATTATGTCAGCAAAAACAATAATACCTACCATACAAAAGTTTATTTTTTTGTTAGAAATCCTTTTCTCACTTGTATAATCTAGCATTTTCTTACAAAGAAACCATTCTATCATAAAGGATATCGCAATGAAAATATTCCAAAATAAGCTTGACTTTATCATAATACTTTCTCCTAACGTATTACTAAATTATTTTTTTATATTTTATGTATAATTTAATTATATACGACTCTACACGTGTAGTAAATAGATTGTCAAAATTATTCCAAATAAGTCCATATTTCTTTTCTTTTTTAATTATATCACTAAATTTGCTAAATTGAATTAAACTTTTTATTGCTTTTTTTAATAATAACTATATAAATTTATCTATAACTAGGTATAAAATATATTATTTATAAAGTTTTTACATTATTTCCATAATAAAATCTTATAAATATTACAATAAAATATTTTTTTCCATGATATACCTTGATAAAATCTCTGCTTCTTTAAGCAGTAACTTTGAGTTGAATCATTATAGTGATTTATAACATTTATAGAAATGCTGTTATAGATTTATATTTAAACACTACAAATGGAAATTTAACTATTATAAAAAACAATCATTAGATAAAATGATTCTTACAACAAAAGCACTTCTATTGTAGATTTATTAGTAAATAATAAATCTACAATAGAAAAAACTAGAAGTACAGTATCATAAAAATATAATTAACTGTACCTCTAAATTATTGTTTTTAAAATAAATTTTTATTCATTAAAAAATACACATAAATATTTCCAGACTCCGATTCAGCAAACTTATATAAGTTCACTTTTTATCATCAATTATTTTCATATACTTCTTTTATCTCATCTTCACTTAAGTCAAAATCATTAAATTTATTTAATATGTCATCTAATTTAAAACCATTTTTTTTCAACATTATAATTATTTTATAATCTTTTTCTTTTGCAACTCTAATTGCTGTCTCTCTTTCAATCTCTTCTTTAAAATTTCTACTTTTATTCATGATATAAGCACCTCTTTTCAGATTTAATAAATATTCTTCATTGCTACCTAATTCTTTTAATCTATCAAGTGCTTTTTTAATAATAGAATCATTCTTAGCTATAACTCTTACATCTAAGCTAGAAGGATTACTAATAAGTTTTCCCCATAGCATAATTCTATTTACTATATAGTCAGATTTATGAATTTTTGGAAGCTCTATAAAATATAATGCAGTTTTACTAGAATAAATATCTGGATGCCCGTCCATTGTTAATCTCAGGCAATTTACATAATCTTCTATGTGATTATATTTTACATGATTTAGTATATGTATTCCAATAGTTTTTCCAATTTCTTTATACTCTTTACCTTCTTCTAACTTTCTACCATGTACACGACTAAGATAATATTCAGCTCTTTCCAAATAATCGTTCTCAAAAGCTCTTTGCATCTCAATATTTATATGATTATTTTCTTCATCTTCAGCCAAAATATCAAGTCTAGGTCTTTTCTCTCCAATGTAATTAATTGTTGGGTCAGTTTCAACTCTAATTATTCTCTTTATTTGAGTGAACGGTTTGATATTCCTGTTAGCATATGGAGCATCTTTTAGGATATCATTTATAAAATTTACAAGTAAATCATATTCATTATTTAAAGTGAACAATGATTTAAATACCTCATCATACTCGGGCTTAGCATATCCATCTTCAGTCACAACTTCTCCAACATTTTCATTAGTCAAAATCTCTTTTGGAATTAACGCCTTGATTTTATCTAATTCATCATTAGAAAAACTACTTCTACTAAGTATATCATTTAATTTTTTGGTCCATTCTTTATCTTTTTCTTCAATTATAGTTCGCTTATATTCTTTTGATGTTTTAATAATCTTAGATTTTTCTTCTACTTTTTCTATCATTTCAACACCTCTCTTTTTCCTCTTTTGTATTTATCATTTCTTGAAATTAAACTAAGTCACTACCTCTTTTAAAAGTTCTTGCTCCATAAACACTTTCTTAAACTCTAATGTCTGTGTATGTACTTGACATTCTCTCTCTATCTAAAGTTAAATAAATTAATCTATGTATAGAGGGTAAGTCCAAAAATAACATAAAACACTAATTAATCATTTATAAAGCATTAATTAATCACTGACAATGCTGTTATTGTCACCACATAGCACCAACATAGATTCTTCTATTATAGGGCAATTATCTATGAAAAATAGACTCATAAGATTAGAAAATGTACTTAAATTTTAGTTCATTTAAATATTCATTTTGAAGAAAGAAATTTAACTTTAGACTAAAAAGGAAATATTTCAAGAGGATTAAGAAATTTTCTTAAAGGTATAATAATTTTTATGAAAATGGAACAAATATGAAAATAAAGTTATGATTTTTACAGCCATAACCTTACCAACAAGCACTTAATTATCACTCAAAAAATAAACTTTTATTTAAAGAATGCACATAAATATTTCCTTGTTCAAAACACTTCTATGATATATTTATTAATAAATCTACCATACAAAAAACTAGAGGTACATTAATCATAAAAATATGATTAACTGTACCTCTAATTATACTCATCTTTTCATAAATTTAATCACTATGCATCAACATATCAACATATTGATTAAACTTATCTTATATAACAATATCTTAGCTACTAAAATAATATATATTAGTCTTGAATAATACTTTCTCTTGATTCAATTTCTTTTGAAATACTAGCTATAAATTCATCTAATTTAATACTACCTATTTCACCTTTATCTCTTGATCTAACAGAAACATTATTATCAGCTACTTCTTTTTCACCTACTATTAACATGTATGGCACTTTTTCAAGCTGAGCTTCTCTTATCTTAAATCCAATTTTTTCAGCTCTATCATCTAATTCAACTCTTATACCCTTATCAAATAACTCTTTCTTAACTTCATTTGCATAATCCATAAATTTATCAGATATAGGAAGTATCTTAACTTGAGTTGGAGATAACCAAACTGGGAATTTACCAGCATAATGCTCTATTAATATACCTATAAATCTTTCTATACTACCAAAAGCAACCCTATGAATCATAACTGGTCTATGCTTTTCACCATCTTGACCAATATAAGTATTATCAAATTGTCTTGGAAGTTGCATATCTAATTGGATAGTACCACATTGCCAAGTTCTTCCTAAACAATCTTTTAGATGGAAGTCTATCTTAGGACCATAGAATGCTCCATCACCCTCATTAATAGTATATGGTAGACCTAACTCTTCTAAAGCTTCTCTTAATCCATTTTCTGCTGCTTCCCACTCTTCGTCGCTTCCCATAGAGTTCTCTGGTCTTGTAGATAATTCTAAATTATATTCAAATCCAAAAGTTTTGTAGATACCATCTATTAAGTTAGCTACTCCTTTTATTTCGTCCTTAATTTGCTCTGGTAACATGAATATATGTGAATCGTCTTGAGTAAATGCTCTAACTCTCATTAATCCTTGTAATGCACCAGATAACTCATGTCTATGAACTCTACCAAGCTCTGCAACTCTCATTGGGAAATCTCTATATGAATGTAGTTGAGAGTTATAGTAAATTAATCCACCAGGACAGTTCATAGGTTTTATAGCATAATCCTCATCATCTATTTTAACTGTATACATATTTTCTTTGTAATGATACCAGTGTCCTGAAGTCTCCCATAATTTTCTATTTAATATGATTGGAGATTCTATCTCAATATATCCAGCTTTTCTGTGTATTTCTCTCCAGAATTTTAATAATTCATTTTTAAGTTCCATACCTTTTGGTAAAAACATAGGGAATCCTGGACCTTCTTCAGGTATCATAAATAATCCTAATTCTTTACCTAATTTTCTGTGGTCTCTCTTTTTAGCTTCTTCTAGTAAATGTAAGTACTCTTCTAAGTCTTTGTTTTTCTCAAAAGAAGTTCCATATATTCTTTGAAGCATCTTATTATTTTCGTCACCACGCCAATATGCACCTGCTACACTTTGTAATTTAACAGCTTTTACCTTTTTAGTAGATGGTAAATGTGGTCCTCTACATAAATCAGTAAAATCACCTTGCTTGTAGAAAGATATTATTTCACTTTCAGGTAAATCAGATATAAGTTCTACCTTATAGTCTTCTCCTTGTTCTTTCATAAGCTCTAAAGCTTCATTTCTAGGAAGTTCAAATCTTTCTATTTTTAAATCTTCTTTAGCTATTTTTTTCATTTCAGCTTCTATTTTCTCTAGGTCCTCTGGAACTAATCTATGGTCTAAATCTATATCATAGTAGAATCCATTTTCTATACTTGGTCCTATAGCAAGCTTTGCTTCTGGGTAAAGTCTTTTTATAGCTTGAGCTAATATATGCGCTGATGTATGTCTAAAAACTTCCTTACCTTCTTTATCTTCAAACTTAAATAAATTCAAGTCACAATCAGTATCTATAATGTGGTCCAGACCTACAACCTCTCCGTTCACAGACGCTGCTACCACATTTCTAGCTAATCCTTCACTAATGGATTTAGCTACATCCATAACAGAAATAGCATTTTCAAATTCTTTTATTGAGCCATCTTTTAAAGCAACTTTAATCATTATTTTTTCCTCCTTATTGAAATAATTTTTAGATTTTTTGTAATAAAAAATCGCCCCAAATATGTTTGGGACGATATTAATTCGCGGTTCCACCCAAGTTGGCGTATACAAGTATATACAACCCTCTTGATGACTATAAGGTCGTCACCCGAGCACTTTCACGTATAGTACAAATACAAATACTGCTAATAAGCTCAGCTCCAAGGTAGTTTTCAAATAGACCTATTACATGGGCTCTCAGCCATAGACCCAAATTCTCTGAGAATGGTTTCTACTCTACTCTTCCTCTTCAACACTATGATTTTTAATATATTTTCATTATAACAGATAGTTATACATCAATCAACATTAATGTAATATATTAATTACCCATTATTTTTCATCTCAATCAGCTGTAAACCAATATTCTTATATTTTTATATTAAATTAATCTCTTGATTTATAGTGATATTATAATATTTTCATAAATTTAAAATTTTTAAAACGTATCCACATGCATGATAGATATGACTAGATAAATACTAAAACTAATTTTTATTAAAACTAACTTCTAATTTTTGTACTCTTTTTAGGTTTTGTATACTTAAATACAATCAATACTTAATATAGTTAATAAGTAGTACAGTAAATACTATTAATAAGTAACACAATCAAATAAATAAATGCTATTAATAAGTAATTCACTCAAATAGGTAAATACAATTAATATCTAAATGCTATTAATAAGTAATTCACTCAAATAGGTAAATGCTATTAATAAGTAATTCACTCAAATAGGTAAATACAATTAATATCTAAATGCTATTAATAAGTAATTCACTCAAATAGGTAAATATAATTAGTACTTAAATAAATGCTACTTCTCATATATTTAAATAAACATAGTAATTAACCCTTGAGCTATACCTATTAAAAACCCTAAGACAAGCCCCAAAAACTCTATATGTTTTAATTCTTTCTTAGCTATTCTTATTATTATCTCTTCCAATTCATATAAATCTAGTTCATTAATCTTATCTTCGACCATTTTTTGTATATCTATACGTTCATTTGCTTTATTTATTATATTTTTACTCAATTCATCTATACTTTGCTTAACTTCAGACTCAATTATCTCTCCTAGATAATCTTGTATCATGTTTTTTATACCACTCGGGATAAATGAAACTTTCTCATGTATTATAATTTTTACCCTTGCTTTTATGTATCTTACAACTTCTTCCTTATCTTCGTCAGTAATGATATTTGCAAGTATTTCGTCCATAGAAAGAAATTCTTCTTGAATTATTTCTCCTACATTTGCTGCTATTTCTGCTCTTCTCTTTGGTATAAGACCTACTATTTCTATATTTAAAATAGGTATTTTAATAGGCTTTATTGGTCTAAATATCAGTCTTATAGCAACTACATTCGTAACATAACCTATAAATCCACCAATAACAGCTAATATCAGTATCCTAATTAAATTATCCATTATAAAATTACTCCTTATCAATTGTATATTTGCCAGCTATATTGTATTAATCAAGTAGATATTCTTTATACTTAATAATTCTAGTTATACTATAGCTTTATATACAATTATAAGTCTTTTGTGTCGATTTAAAAAGAATTTTTTTAATTTTATATGGATAGCTTTTATATGCTTAGATTCTAGTTTTCCATAATTATACTAACTTTATTTTCAAAAATTGCTTCTACAGTATCTATAATTTCCTTTGAGCAATTATTATTTAACAAATCCAATATTTCTATTTTTTTGGGACATAGAGTTAATAAGGTACTTATTAAAAAGTCCTCATAATTTAAATTTTCTCTTATTACCATATTTATAATTTCTTCATCATCTATACTGTCTATCTTATTTCCATTTTTATCGTATAAAACAAATGTATTATCTTCCATTATATGAACTTTAAGCAAATCAATCTTTTCTTCTTGAGTATCTATAAAGTATTTTAAAACTCTTATAAATTCATCTTGGTCTTTCTTTATTAAATACTCCTCAACTGCAATATCACCTATAGCAGAAATATATTTCATAAATTCTCTCATTCTAAATCTAATAAAACCTTCTACATTTATAAAATCATTTTCTTCTATATAATTTCTCACCCTAGTAAATACTGTTTCTCTCATAAAAATCTCTTTTTTAGCAAATATGTTCAGTGAATATATGTATATATTATTTTTATCTTCAGGATATGTACGCCCATAGCATTTTAGAATGTATTCTTTCAAAAGTTTCTCTTTCATTATACTTATTATCATACTAGTTATTTCCGTTGATATCTCATCAATATTTAAAGCTCTTTGTTCAGCTTTAGTACCATTAAGTATTTTTTTATTTAACACTTCTTGCTTTGCAGAATCTATCACTACTTCTACAATGTCATTCGTATATATTAATCTATCGTTTACATTATTATTCCTCAAAAATTTCATGGAAGAAATATTATCCTTCTCAACCAAAGTTATCGCTCCTTTCTTGTCATGAGAGGAACTATAGAACCTATATCTAGTAAATTTTCACAGCTAAGTGTAACTATCTCCTTGTTTTTACTTTCTACAAAACTTTTTATACGTTCATAGTCAGGATGTTTTTTAACATCTCCACAAAAAGCTAGTTTATCCTTAGAAATCAACCCTGTACATCCACCTATAAATCCATAATTCATCTCAAATAAATTTATGTGACCTTTTTCTATCAATAAACACTCTATTTCTGTATTCTTCATACTTTTCCAAATACCTTTATCTGATGTTATTATAGACGTTCTATCTACTATACAGATTGAGCATTTAGAATAGCCCTGCTCTATATTTATCTTTTTAAGTTTATTATTTTCAATATAATCTAATATTGCTTTGTCAGTATACTTAAAATTGTGTATAGCATAGTCACCAACTATCGCAATATTGTAAGGTATATCATAAGGGTATCTATTTAATAAATTAGCTTCTCCCTTAATTATATTAAATTTATATCTACTTAATAACTCTTTGTATTGATTATATACATTCGGCGCAACAATTATATCTCCTTTTCCTAAATTACAAATACATATATCCGGGTGATATTTTATGCTTTCATATAATTCTTTACATTCTATTGTTTTTATTATCTCTATATTTCTTAATTTTAATTCATTTTCCATTAGATAACTAATTCTTTTGTCCACCAAAGCTAGACACAAATCGTCATCTAGTATAAATGGTTCTCTTGTAAATTCCATTTTTTACTCCTTTTTCTTTTTTTTGATAAATTTTTTATGTGAATATAAATAAAGTGTGTAGCAGAATTTTTCTGCCCACACACTTATTGTTATAATTTTATATAGTTAATCTAAGCTTAATTAGTATAGTTTTGTACAGTTAGCACAAATTTAATAAATATATCCTTTTATCACTAATCTAAACTTAATCAATATATTTTGTACAGTTAGCACAAATTTAATAAATATATCTTTTTATTGCTAATCTAAACTCAATCAATATATTTTGTACAGTTAGACTAAATTTAATAAATATATCCTTTTATCACCAATCTAAACTTAATCAGTATATTCCATACTGTTAACACAAATTTAATAAATATATCTTTTTATCACTAATCTAAACTTAATCAATATATTTTGTACAGTTAGCACAAATTTAATAAATATATCCTTTTATCACCAATCTAAACTTAATCAGTATATTTTTATAATCTTCTACTCAATAATTAATATGTATCTTTCACTTTGTTATACTCTTTTTTTATGTATTCCAAAACATCTGGTGGTATATTTCTACTGCTCTTTGAAGTCAAGCCAAGTTCTCCATCTTTTATTTTAAATTCCATTACTTTACTTCCCTTAAAACCATCTTTTGCAACGTTCTTTATCAGTTCATATACAGGTTGTTCTACATCTTTTATAATTGAACTTATTACATTATCTGGAGCCATATCGTATTGGTCTTTATTAATAGCTATAACTTTACCACCATTTTCTCTTGCTACCTGAATAGCTCTTTTACTATCATCTTCTGTAGCTGAAAATACAACATCTCTATCAGAATCTCTCATTTCCTTTGCAATAGTTCTAGCTGATTCAGGGTTTTCAAATATATTTGAATACTTAACTAGTAACTCAGCATCTTTATTTGAAGTTTTAAGCCCCTTTCTAAATCCAGATTCATACTTATCTCTACTAGAACCCTCAACTCCTCCTATAAAACCGACTTTCCCAGTATCAGTCATTTTACCTGCAATAAGTCCTGCTAAATATCCAGTAACATTATCTTGAAATGATACAGAAATTACATTAGCTGGCTGAACTTTATAAGTATAGTCAACTATTGCAAATTGCTGTTTGGGATATTTAGTAGCAGCTTCTTTAATTGGCTCTGCAAATCTGGCTCCAACTGCTATTATCAAATCTGGTTCATACTTATGCAGTTTTTCTATACTCTCTTTAAAACTTTTAGAAGTCTTTGGTTTTTCAAGTTTTATCCTAACATCAAAATCTTCGTCAGCCCTTTTTAAGGCTGATAGTACATTGTTATTATATGATTCGTTATTTAAGTTTTCGGTATCTAACAATACTCCAATAGTTTTTCTTACATATGAATCATCTTCTGTGTCATCTTCTTTATTCTTACTTTTGCTATTTGATTTATCCTTTTCTGCTGAAGTTGGCAAACTTTTAGACTCATTCTGTTTCGATTCAGCACTATCTATATTAGAATTATTCTTATTTACTTTATCAAATCCAAAATCAAAATTACATATAGCTAATATAAAAATTGTAAAAACTACTACAAAGCAAGCCATCAATATCCTTTTTATTTTCACAAAATTCACTCCCTGATTTAGATAGGTCTGACCTACCTCTGCATATGTCTTTCTATATATGTCTATTATAACATCCAATTCACCTCATAACTAAAGTCATAAGTATTCTTGGATATTATAGTAGATTATTTATTGTTCTTATTAACATATTCTAACACATCTGGAGGAATATTTTGAGAACTATTTTGGGCAAGCCCAGTACTTCCAGACTTAACTGTGTTTTCTATAACTTTTCCGCCTTTATAATTTCCTTTTACAAAACTTTGTATCAGATTATAAGTAGGATTCTCAAAATCTTTTACAATAGAACTTATAACATTTTCTGGAGCTAACTCATGTTGGTCTTTATTCGTTGCTATAACTTTTTTATTTTTTGCCCTTACTGCATCTATTACAGCTTTTGAATCATCTTCAGTAGTAGAAAAAATAATATCCACTCCATTATCCATCATTTTTTTAGCTATAGATTCTACTGATTTGCTATCTTTAAAAACATCTGCATACTCAACTGAAATATCCTTTATACTACTATTAGAAAATTTAACACCCTCTCTAAAACCTGATTCAAATTTATCCCTACTAGAGCTCTTTATTCCTCCTATAAAACCAACCTTATCGCTTTCAGTCATTTTTCCAGCAATTAATCCAGCTAGATATCCAGATTTATTATCTTCATAAGAAATTGAAGTTATATTAGAAGGTTGCTTGTCATACTCATAGTCTATAATTGCAAATTGTTGCTTTGGATATTTCTTGGCTACCATCTCCAATGGTTTTGCAAATCTAGCTCCTACAGCTATAATTAAATCGTAATTGTCATTACATAAAATATCTATACTATTAGAAAAAGTTGAGGAATCATCTGATTCCACTTTGTTTGTATCTATATTAAGTTTCTTTTGAGCATTGTTTAATGCTAATAAAGCTGAATTATTCATAGCTTCATTATTTGTTCCTTCAATATCTAGTATCATTGATACAGATTTTTTTGAATTACTTTTATCGCTTATATCACTTTTATTATCTTTGCTAGAGCTAGGATTATTGCTTGGGTTATTAGCACACCCAACCAACATTCCAGCTATCATTGCTACAGTTAACATCAATATCAATATTCTTTTGAAACGCATTAAATTTCACTCCTCATACATTTACGATATTTTTATATCCTATTTATTTTTACATCCTACTTACTTTTACATCCTATTTACTTTTACATCCTATTTACTTTTACATCCTATTTACTTTTACATCCTATTTACTTTTACATCCTATTTACTTTTACATCCTATTTACTTTTACATCCTATTTACAATTTTTTTATATACAATTTACAAGTACATTTTGAAATTTTTTTAATAAATCTTACTATAAAAAAGTGTGCAATAGATTCTTATCTATTTACACACTTCCCTACAAACTAAATCTAATATATCAACACTTAATTTCATACAAAATAAATCCAATTTAACATCTCAATAATTAATATTCTATCCTAATTTAATAAAAAAATAAATAATGTCACCCAAAAATATATTATTTATTTTTTAAGCATATGATACCAGTAACACCAGGACCAGCATGTGCACCTATACACACACCAATTTGGAAAAATCTAATTTCTTTAGGTCTTAATTCATCTTGCATAACCTTAGATAATTGTTCCTTTTCCTTAAAATCATCACTATATCCTATATACACAATTTGGTCTGATAAATCATCACCACAATTTGATTTTATCAATTCCATCATCTTAGAAATTACATTCTTCTTTCCTCTTACTTGAGATATTTGCGAAACTAATCCATCTCTTATTTCAAGAATCGGTTTTATATTTAATATACTTCCTATTGCTGCCTTAGTAGATGATATTCTACCTCCCTTTTGTAAATATTCCAATGTATCTACTGAAAATATAACAAAAGCCTTCTCTTTTAATTCATCCAAAACAGGCAATATTTCAGCAACAGACTTTCCTTCACTTGCAAGTTCTCCTGCTTTTATTACAAGTAAACCAGTTCCCATACAAAGCAAGTTAGAGTCATATGTATATATTTTACCATCTACATCATTCTTTGCCATTACAGCACTTTGATACGTACCTGTAGCTGTGGCAGACCCTGCTATATAAAGTATCTCTCTATCCTCATTTGTATATTTCTCAAAAATTTCCTTAAATTGGGCATAAGTAGCTTGAGAAGTTTTTGGATATACATTTTCTTCTCTAAGCCTTTTATAAAATTCATCTCCAGATATATCAATTCTATCCTTGTATTCTCTTTCCTCCAGTATAACTGTTAATGAAACTATATCTATATCATATTTATCTAACAAATCTTTTGGCACGTCCGATAAACTGTCACAGATTATCTTTAGATTTTTCATTAAGTATGCTCCTTTCTCATTTAGGCTTGTTGAAACTACCTCATATTTGGGTATCCTATTTGTCTTAAAGCCTCGTACACTACAATAGCAACTGAATTTGATAAATTTAATGACCTAGCCTTTTCAACATCCAACATAGGCACTCTAATACAAGTATCCATATTTGCTTTCAACAAAGGTTCTGGTAATCCCTTTGTTTCTTTCCCAAATACTATAAAACAATTTTCTTCATATTTCACATCTGAATGTGACTGTTTAGCCTTTGTTGTAGAAAAAAAGTATTTACTATTTGGATACTTTTCTTGTAATTCTTCAAAGCTATCGTAATATTGTATATCAGCTATATCCCAATAGTCAAGCCCACATCTTTTTAGGTGTTTATCATCCAATGAAAAACCCAGTGGTTTTACTAAATGTAAAGTTGAACCTGTTGCTGCACAGGTTCTTATTATATTTCCTGTATTTTGAGGTATTTCTGGTTCTACTAATACTATATTTAATGACATTTTAATCCTCCCTAAGTATCGCTTTTATTTATCAAATTTTATTTTATAAACAGAATAACAATAATATTATACTATTATATAAAATAATGTTAATAATAATTTTTATTTCATGTATATAATAGTTTTTTATCTAACATTTTCACAAGTATTATTATATCAGAAAATCCCTCTTGTACAACTTACTTTCTAAAAGTTATTTCGTTTCATTAAGTTCTTTATAATAATTACAATCTTCTTTTATTGGGCAACTTGCACATTCTGGATTTCTAGCTTTACACATTCTTCTTCCATGAAAAATTAATACATGATGTGAGTGTGACCATCTTTCTTTTGGTATAGCTTCCATAAGTGCAAATTCTGTTTTTTGAGGATTTGGCTCGTCCACTATTCCTATTCTATTGCTAACTCTAAATACATGAGTATCTACAGCTATTGCTGGATGATTAAAAGCGTTACTAAGTACAACCCCTGCTGTTTTTCTTCCAACACCAGGTAATTTTATAAGCTTTTCTAAGCTATCAGGTACTTCACCATCATATAATTCACATAGCTGTTCAGATGTATCCTTTATTTTTTGAGACTTGCTTTTGTAAAGACCACAACTCTTTATCTCTTTACTAATTTCTTCAATGCTCAAATTAGCAAAGTCTCTAGCTGTGTTGTACTTTTTAAACAACTCTGAAGTAACTTTATTCACTCTTACATCAGTACATTGTGCTGATAAAATAGTTGCTATTAAAAGTTCAAAGGCTGTCCCATAATTTAACTCACATTTAGCATCTGGATACAATTTTTCTAACTCGTCTAAAATCTTATTTACGTCTTTTTCATTTGCTGACTCATTTTTAATTTTAGACTTACTTTTAGTTTCTTTACTTGTTTTTTGTGTAGCCTTATTAGAACTACTCTTCTTTGTTTTTTTCTCCGTTTCACCTTTTTTAGTACTTTTTTTACTTACTTTGATACTTTTTTTATCTTCTTCAATATCCATAAAATTCTCTATATCTTTCTCATCAATTATCTCATCTTTTTTACCAATCATTTTATCTATTCCTTTTTCATTTATCTCTTCCTTCTCAATTATATCTTTCTTATTCATTCCTTTTTTATTTATCTCTTCCTTCTCAATTATATCTTTCTTATCCATTTCTTTTTTATTTATCTCTTTCTTCTCAATTATATCTTTCTTATCTATTCCTTTTTTATTTATCTCTTTCTTCTCAATTATATCTTTCTTATCTATTCCTTTTTTATTTATCTCTTTCTTCTCAATTATATCTTTCTTATCTATTCCTTTTTTATTTATCTCTTCCTTCTCAATTATATTTTTCTTATCCATTCCTTTTTTATTTATCTCTTCTTCCAAAATTACATCTTTTTCATTTATCTCTTTTAGATTTACATTTTTCATAATTATCCCCCTTTAAAATACTAATTTATAAAACCTATTTATAAATGGTTTAATCATATCAACAAAAAAATAAACATCAATATATAAAACATACAAAATAAGAATTTAATTTATATATATTTACAAAAAAAGCAAAAACCTATTAAAGTTCTTGCTTTTTATTATACATAAATACCCATTAAATTCTATAATAAACTTATTCTTTTGACACAGTTTGTATCTTGCTGAAAGATATTAATTTTTCTTTTACCAATTTCTTTATTTCTTCAAATTTAACATCTGTCAATATCTCTATAGCCTCTTCTACTCTTTCAACAGTATATATCTTAAATTTTCCATCTCGCACTGCATCATTAACTTCATCTGATAAAACGAGATTTCTTTGATTTTTTCTAGGAATTATGACGCCTTGCTCACCATTTAACCCTTTAGTTTTACATATAGAATAAAATCCTTCTATCTTTTCACTTATACCACCAACTACTTGTATATCACCCTTTTGATTTATAGAACCTGTAACAGCAATATTTTGTTTAATTGATACTCCACTAAGAGATGATAATAGTACATATAATTCTGCAGAAGATGCACTATCTCCATCTATTCCACCATAATTTTGTTCAAAACAAACATATGCATTTAGTGACAATAGTAAATCCTGTGCAAAATTCTCAGAAAGATAGCCACCTAATATAAGTACTCCTTTGTTATGTATAGAGCCACTCATATTTACTTCTCTTTCTATATTTACTATGCCTTTACTTCCTGGGCTAGTGGTCGCTGTAATCCTTGAAGCTCTACCAAAAGAGTATTCTCCTGTACTTAAGACTGACAAACCATTTATCACTCCTACTTTTCTTCCCTCTGTTTCTATTAGAGTAAATCCATTTTCAATTGATTCATCCATATGTGTTTCCACTCTATTGATTCTTTTTCTCTTTTCACTTATTGCTTTTTTAACATCACACTGCTCTGTATACTCCGAATTTCTAAACTCTGCATAAGCACTTCCTTCTATTACAACTTCCATTATTTTATTAAACTTAGTTGATAGTTTTTCTAAATCACCAGATAATCTAGTGCTAAATTTAATAACCTCTTCAACTGCTGATTTAGTAAAATGCCTTAAATTATTCTTATCACATTGGTATGCTATAAATCTTGCTATTCCTTCTTCATTATCTTCATTTTTATCCATTTCACTATCAAAGTCTACAAATACTTTAAAATATTTTTCAAAATCTTCATCATATCTATATAAAATATCATATATATAGTGGCTTCCAATCAGTACTAATTTAACATCCAATGGCATATTTTCTGGTTTAATTGCTGTTTGTGTTTCCAATATTACTTTTTTAGTCTGCAAAGTCTTTTTAAGAATTTCCCAAGACATTGTATATTTTAGTAATTGGTCTGCATAAAGTACTAAATAACCACCATTAGCCCTATGAAATGCTCCTGATAATAGTTTTGTGAAATCAGTCTTTATATTTCCATTTGCATAATCATACTCTGCCTTTCCAAATAGATTTGCTGGACTTGGGTTTATCTCTACTACAACAGGTGCTGATTCTTTATTCTTTGAGCTTCCATTGTCTACAAATAGGTTAATTTTATATTTAATAAAATGCTCTTTATCATACTTATCTTTTAACTCCTCTTCATCTAAATAGAATAAATACATATATTCTATTATATCTTTCTTTATATTTTCCAGATAAGTTTGAATCTTATCATAATTTTCATATTTTTCACACAATCTCTTGATATGAGGTTCTACTACAAGTTTAGCTATCTCTTCTTCAAGCTCTAACACTGCTTTTTCAGCTATTTCTTCTAAGTTTCTAATTTTATATACGACCTGTATCGCCATATTTTCTAGTTCTCTTTTAGCTTTGTAAAACTCTTCATCAGACTCATCACTTTCATCTTCCTCTTCTTTCAAAGGGATAAAAACTATTCCCATTTTACTCTGTTTTAATTTAAATCCTTTTTCTTCTCCATATTTTTTAATTTGCTTCAAAAGCATATCTTTTTCTATTTCATATTCATCCAGAAGTTTATTTTTTTCTATTTCAAAATTTTCACTTTCAAACGCATTTTTAAAATCTTCTAAAAGACTTTCAATTAATTTCTCCATATCTTTCTTAAGTTCTCTTCCAAACCCCTTTTCTAATTCAACTATAATAGGCTCTCTAGGGTTTTCAAAATTATATATATAACACCAATCTTTATGCGTATTTTTTTTGGATGCATACTCATTTAAAACCTTTAAGGCATAAGTACTTTTACCAGTTCCAGGTTCACCAGCTATATATATGTTGTACGCTGGATTATTTATTTTCAACCCTAATTCCATAGCTTCTACAGCTCTTTCTTGACCCAATATATAATCTAGTGGATTTATTTCAGATGTATTATTATATTTCAATATTCCCCCACCTCCCCATATTTAACTTTAATGATATAATATGACTTTTATACAACAAGTGTTAAAGTAAATACACATTAAAGTATATGAAACAGACTCTTATTATTAGTCATCATACTTATCTAAAATTATTTCCATATTTCTCTTTATTATATTTCTCCCTCTCCAGCTAAAAGCTCTATCTCCATATCTCCTTTTAAATTCTTTATTTGAAATATTTTGTATCTCATCATAATCCAAATAATCTATTATATTTTCTTTAAATTCCAAAATATGAGTTGTTGGTATTTCAACATTATGTGGACATACTTCTTGACAAATATCGCATCCAAATACCTTTTTGCCATTCTTTAAAACAACTTTTTCTTTCTCTGACAAATCTCCTTTTTTTTGAGTTATATATGATAAACATTTTTTGGGGTTCATATCATAATTTCCCAATATAGCATTTCCCGGACAATATTTTACACACTTACCACATTTAAAACAACTTTTTTCTAGTGGTTTATCTTCTTCAAATTTATAATTATTTACTATATACCCTATAAATATGTAAGAACCATATTCATCAGTTATGATATTATTATTTATTCCAAAATATCCTATTCCTGATAAATAAGCTAAATACCTGTCAACTAATGGTCCATTATCAGCAAATAACTTGTATTTAAAATCTGTTACTGTTTTAGAAATATAATCACAAATTTGTTGTAAAAAGTCCTTTACTACAATGTGATAATCCTTTCCATGACAATATTTTGATAAATTTGAATTTTTATTCTTTTCTTGTCTATTTATATGATATGGAAATGCACAGACTATTATAGAGTTAGCATCCTTCATTATATTTCTTGGGTTAATTCTGTTCTCAATTATTGGTTCTTCCATACCAGTTAAATAACCTTTTTGTTGTCTGTCCTTAAGTATCTTTTCTAAATTATCATACTTATCTACCCCTGCTACTCCCACACAGTTTAATCCTATTAAATTACAAAATGCTTTTAATTCCTTATTATCCATAAAATTATTCCTTTTTAATCTAATTGACTTTTTAAATTTATTTATTTTTTTTAGTCTTTTTAACCTTTTCTAGCTATTAACTCTTTTAAATACTTAATCTTTTTAGCTATTCAATTTTCTTACCTGCTTAACTCTTTTAGATACTTCGTCTTTTTATCTATTTAATTTTTTTACCTACTAACTCTTTTAGGTACTTCGTCTTTTTACCTATTTAATTTTTTACCTACTAACTCTTTTAGATACTTCATCTTTTTACCTATTTAGTTTTTTACCTACTAACTCTTTTAGATACTTCATCTTTTTTATTTACTAACTCTTTTAAATACTTCGTCTTTTTCATTTACTTATTTAACTTTTCTATCTACTTAACTCCTTTAAATAATTAGTCTTTTTATCTATTTAATTATTTTACCTACTAACTCTTTTGAATACTTAATCTTTTTTATTTATTTAATTTTTTTATCTACCAACGCTTTTAGATACTTAATCTTTTTATCTATTTAATTTTTTTATCTACTAACTCCTTTATATACTTAGCCTTTTTCATTTACTTATTTAACTTTTTTACCTATTAACTCTTTTATATACTTAGCCTTTTTCATTTACTTATTTAACTTTTTTACCTACTTAACTCTTTTAGATACTTAGCCTTTTTAATCTATTCAACCTTTTTTACCCACTTAACCTTCTTACCTTTTAATATAAACTCTAAAACTTCAAATATCATTAGTTATATTTTGACATTCTTCCTATAGTTAATGCAAAAAGATTGATTTTTTCTTATAATTAATATCCCATTTACATTGCCATTTATTAAGTCTTTACTTGACTTATATGGATTTCTTTTTACTCTCTTTACTAAACTATACTTATTAATATTATGAAGGTCTTATAATAGTCTAATATGAATATGTCCATCATATATCAAATTTTAAAATTTGTAAGCAAAATACTTATCTTATATTACTACATCTAAAGTGGAAAATTTTACAAACAAGCTCTGTAAAAACACTTTAAATAACAATTTGCTTTTAAATCATATACAGATTATAATAAATACTGTATAAGGATGGTGAAAAATTTGATTAAAATAACAATTCCAGGTAGACCTATTAGTAAATCTAATTTTAAGCTTCATAACATAAATGGTCAAGCATGGATGCCTTCAAAGGGAAAATATTCTAAGTATCTTGCATACGAAAACATGATTGCAGGTTTTATAAACCAACAGTATCAAGGGGAAACTGTTGAAGAAAATCTAATAACAGTCTTGAAATTATTCTTCCCAAATAAGAGAATGGGGGATTTACATAATTATCCAAAAAGTATTTGTGATGGTATTGAAAAAAGTGGAATAATAAAAAATGATAAACAACTTAAGCCAGTACTTTTATTTGATTTTATAGATAAAGATAACCCTAGGGTTGAAATTGAACTTTATCCAGTATCTAAATACGATATATCCTATAATATTTTTGAAAAATAAAGATTTTATGTGTTATTCGACATTATATTGATACTCCAGTATTTGAAACTATACTAATACAACAATAATAATTGTGTTATGTCTATACTCAAACAAATGTTTTTAAAAAGCATTAAGTAAATATTTAATAAGTATTAAACAAATATTAAATTTATATAATAGCTATAACTATGTAAATTTAATATTTGTATATAAGACCACATCTAATAAAAAGAAATCGGAGTAAATTTAATACACCGATTTCAATAAATAAAATCTATCCTAGCTTTTCAACAACAGTCTTAAGCATTTCTCTTATAGGAAGTTCATATGGACATCTACTCTCGCAAAGCCCACAGTCAATACACTCAGTAGGTTTAACATCCATAACCTCATATTTTTCTTTAGCCCACTCTTTTAATCCATATCTAGTATAATAACCTTCACATAAAAAACTCAATGGTATATTTATTCCTACAGCACAAGGCATACAATATTCGCATCTTCTACAGAATTTTTTACCTAAAGAATTTCTTATTTCTTCAATTTCCTTATTATCTTTTTCATCTAGCACAAGATTTTCAAGTACAGCGACATTTTGTCTAACCTGTTCAACACTCTCCATACCTGGTATAACTACATCTATGTAATCTTTAGATAGTATATATTTAATAGCCAGTGTTGCATTGTCTAAAGCACCTCCAGCTAAAGGTTTCATTACTATTATCCCAATTCCTTTTTCATGAGCTTTTTTAAACACTTCATCTGCTTGTCCTTCAACTATATTGTAAGGGAATTGTATAGTGTCAAATTTTCCATCTTCTATAGCTTTTTCTATAGTATTTAAATTGTGACTAGTTATACCAATATGTTTTATCTTACCTTGCTCCTTTGCCTCTAAAAGGGCACTATAAGCCATTTTATCTTTAAAAAGATTATCATACTCCTCTTCTTTAACATTATGGAATTGATATAAATCTATAAAATCAGTTTTAAAATTATTTAAACTTATTTCAACATCTCTCTTCATTGAATCATAATCTCTGGACATACTTTTAGTAGCTAAGAAAAATTTATCTCTTTTTCCTTCAATGGCAATTCCGATTGCTTCCTCACTTATTGTATACCCTCTTGCACTATCAATAAAGTTTATTCCTTGTTTTTCTAACTCATTTATAACTAAGTTAGTATCATCTTGAGTAATCCTTTGTATTGGAATGCCCCCAAAGCCAACTCTCTTTATTTTCATGTTAGTATTGCCTAAATTTCTCATATCTTTCCCCACCTAACTTTTAATAATTTTTTATATAATATAAATATGTCATCTTTAATTATACAACAAATTATGAGAATCTTTGCAATATATTTACATACTATTCATAATATAATTATATTTTATATCAGTCTATTCATAATATAATCATACTTTATACCCAGTTAATTTGTATACAATTTTTGTTATTCCTATCCATTAATTTAAATTATCACATTTGATAATTGTATCTCCACCCTAATTATGTTGAGGGCGGAGTATTTCACATATTTTTAATAAAGGTTTATTTACTAGATAGTATTTCTTTTATCATTTTAAGCTCTCTCTTGTGACCTTCATCATCAAAAGGAGTTTCTAAGAAAAATGGTAAATGTTTTAGACTAGGATGTTCCATAAAATCAATTAATGCTTTTAATCCTATCTTTCCTTCCCCTATAGGAGCATGTCTGTCTTTTTTGTCTCCAAATGGCATCATACTATCATTTAGATGGACAGTTTTCAATCTTTCTATGCCTATAACCTTATCAAATTCTTCCAAAACCCCATCTAAATCATTCACTATATCATAACCAGCTGAAAAAATATGACATGTATCAAGACACACACCTATTTTTTCTTTATGCTCAATTTTGTCTATTATACTTTTTAATTGCTCAAATTTAAAACCTATTTCAGTTCCCTTTCCCGACATAGTTTCAAGAAGTATAGTTATATTTTCATCACCCTTTATGGCATTGTTCAATCCTTTTACTATTCTATCTATGCCAAAATCTACACCACCACCTACATGACTTCCAGGATGAAAACACATGTATTCAATTCCTAATGAGTCCATCCTTCTTATATCCTCATCTATCACCCTTGTTGCAAATTCGTATACATCATCCTTTGTACCACCCAGATTCATAGTATATGGTGCATGTGCAAGCAGTGGTGCAAAATTATTTTCTTTTCTAATTTCTTGAAATTTAATTATATCTTTTTCATCAAATTCTTTAGCATTTCCTCCTCTTGGATTTCTACTAAAAAATTGAAATGTATTTGCACCAATATATACAGCTGTCTCAGCCGCATTAGCAAATCCTTTTGCTATTGAAAGATGTGTTCCTAATTTAATCATATTAATCTCCTTTTATTTGTACTACTACTTGTACTCAATTTTAATTTTGAACTACTCCACCTTAACTACATTTAGCCAACATATGAAGATGGAGATTCCTATTTGATAGTACTTTTTCACTAAAAATTCATAAGCTCTAAGGGATGTTCTATCCCAACTAATCTCATTCCTCTTTTAACATATTTCTAGCATTGATTTAATTTATATTAATTTTTAATTTTAATATTTACACTTTAATTATACCCATTTTAATCAATTTCAAATATTATAATCTTACATACTTTGTATATTATCTAAGCACTTCTCAGATAGTGTATACATCTTATACTATACATATTATTTACAAATACAATAGGTATAAGAAAACAAAAAAATAGAGATTAAAAATCATTGTTTTACCCATACCAAAAACTATTTTTTGATTATTAAGTAAATTTTGATGTTCAATCTCTAATATTATATCTTTAATTAATCCATAATTAATTCTCTAACTAGGACATTCCTCCTCAAGAGTAGGAACTATAACCATAGCTATATCATACTTAGAACCTTCAACATTGTGTTGTCTTTTATTTAAAATTTCATCTATCTTTGACTTCATAGTGTCACTAAGTTCAACTAATTCATCATGAGTAAGAGAAATATCATGATAATCAACTATATTTTCATTTTCTAAAACATCTTCCTCTGCTGCCTTATAAAAAACTTCACTCATATTTTCAAATTTTGATATGTACAATTCTTCTTTTTCTTCCCCATTGTCTAAAGAAAAATTAAGTATCCTATTCCCTATAACCACATTTTTTGCACTTGGATAATAGTACTTTTCCACAATCCCCGACTTTATTTTTTCCTCAACTAATTCTAAAATACCAACTTTGTATAACATTTTTATATGGTAGTTTATTTTTGCATGAGGTTCTTCCAATAATTGAGATAATTGTTTTGCTGACAATGGCGATTTGTCAAATGCTTTTAGAATATCTATTCTACGTGGATGCGCAATAGCCTTTATGCACTCCAAATCTCGTAATACCAATACCTCTTTCATTGACCCCTCCTAAAAAATTTATTTAATTCATATTTCTTTACAATTTAATTATATATTAAATTATATGTTGTTGTCAAAAAAATCCTTTCTTAATATTTTAAAAAATATTTAATTTGAGTTTATTTGACAACTCCTCTAAAACTTTAACTCCTGCGACGCTGTTACCTTTTTTGTCAAGCGCAGGTCCATAAACACCAATCCCCATGCGTCCCGGCACAGAAGCCATTATACCACCCCCAACTCCAGATTTTGCAGGAATGCCAACTTTAATAGCAAATTCCCCAGAAGCATCATACATTCCACAAGTCATCATAAATGTCTTGACAATCCTAGAAACCATTTCACTCATTAAATGCTCACCATTTTCTATATCTACTCCATAATTTGCAAGATTTATTCCAATTCTCGCTAAATCTACAGAATCTATCTCAATTGAGCATTGTTTAAAATAAAGGTCTAGAACATCTTCTACATTCCCTCTGATAAATCCATCACTTTTCAATAAGTAAGCCATAGCTCTGTTTCTATCTCCAGTCATTTTTTCAGACTTATAGACATCATAGTTTATTCCTATATTATCATTTTTTGCTAACTTTCTAAAGAAACTAAGCATTCTTTCTTCTTTTTCTTCTAAACAACTCCCATTTATAAGGGAAGTGGTTACTATAGCCCCTGCATTTATCATTGGATTACAGGGTTTTTTTGTGTCATTAATTTCAAGTTTCATTATTGAATTAAATGGGTCCCCACTTGGCTCCATTCCAACGTTTGAAAAAACGTCTTCCCAATCATTATCCATAAGTGCCATAGCAAGCACAATTGGTTTTGAAATACTTTGTATAGTAAACTTTGTGCTACAGTTTCCAGCACTATAAAGATTATTTTCGCTATCTATGATACAAATTCCTAAATCATTTCTTCTAGCGTTTTTTAATTCTGGTATGTAACTAGCGACTTGTCCATAATTAGTATACTTCTTATTAGAACTTATAATTTCTTTTAATAATGTCTCATCTAACGTATTCATATGCACCTCTTATATTATGTTATATATTCTATTTTAGCACAAGTTTATACTATAATAAAACAATGTTAAAAAAAATTATACTTTAAAATTATTTTCTACAAGAATCAATTCATTTTTCAAACAATTTAAATAGTTTAAAGAGCTTAATAATTTAGTAATTCAATAATTTAACAACCTAGCAATTTAGTAATCTAATAATCCAGTAATTTAACAACCTAATAATTTAGCAATCTAATAATCTAACTATCTAATAATCCAGTAACTTAACAACCTAATAATTTAGTAATTCAACAATCTAACAATTCAATAATTTAACAACCTAGTAATCTAACTATCTAATAATCCAGTAACTTAACAACCTAGTAATTTAGTAATTCAACAATCTAATAATTCAATAATTTAACAACCTAGTAATCTAACTATCTAAATAATCCAGTAACTTAACAACCTAGTAATTTAGTAATTCAACAATCTAATAATTCAATAATTTAACAACCTAGTAATCTAACTATCTAAATAATCCAGTAACTTAACAACCTAGTAATTCAACAACCTAATAATTCAATAATTTAACAACCTAGTAATTTAGCAATCCAGCAATCTAATAATCCAGTAATTTAAATTTTTATAACACCAAAAATTTCTAACCCAACACCTTTTACTCTTTTACTCTTTTACTCTTTTACTCTTTTACTCTTTTACTCTTTTACTCTTTTACTCTTTTACTCTTTTACTCTTTTAAAAAATAATCACATAAACTAACAAAATATTAAACAAAAAAGTAAAATTTAAAATAAAAAGCTTGCTTCATACAAAAGTATAAAACAAGCCTTTTTATATATCAACTCAAACTTTAAAATCTGTATCAATTTAATTCTCCACTTTACACTTAATATACTTAACATAAACCAATCACACTACTTGCTATGCCATTTAATCTTCATAAAACAATCTATAATACACATATTAATCAACTATTTTACTTCCTCCAATAAATTCCCTAAGAATTGAAATACCTGGTATGTCAGAAGTATCGTCCAATTCAACAAAATACTGCAAAAACTTTAGTAATCTAGTAGCTTCAATATGTGCAGGATTATCTTCCTTTATCTCTTCCAACAAAGGTTTCGCAAATCGTTTTAAAACTGCCAATTCATATACACAAGCAGAGTTAAATATAGCATCTGCCTCCTCTTGGTACGGGAATATATTCTTCTTTTCTCCTCTTCTAACTGATGCCCATTGTAAAATAGTATTATCAGCACTATATCCTCTAAAATTATAGTCTCTAACAATTCTTCTTATCATTCTCAAATCAGCAGTAGGGATTCGATTATGGTCATCCAAATTTATTTGAGTAAGGGCACTTATGTATATCTTAAATTTATCTTCATCTGGTATAGATGATGTTAAAATAGGATTTAGCCCATGTATACCTTCTAATATAATTGGCTGATTTGAATCTATCTTTATCTTTTTACCAGTGTATTCTCTCTTACCTTCTTTAAAATTGAATCTTATATCATCAATTTCTTCACCAGCTAAAAGTTTCTTTAAGTCTAAGTTAAACTTCTCTAAATCTATTGCATAAATTGATTCAAAATCATAATTTCCATATTCATCTAAAGGAGTATGTTTTCTATCTATAAAATAATCATCTAAAGAAATTGAAATAGGATTTAAATTATTTACTCTAAGATGTATTGATAATCTGTGAGCAAAACTTGTTTTTCCAGATGAAGATGGAGCTGCTATTAAAACTACTCTCTTATTGCCATCCTTTATCATATCCGCTATTTGGGATAACTTCTTTTCATGCAATGCTTCAAATGTCCTTATTATATCTCCATATTCATTGTTTTCTATTATTTTATTAAGAGATACTACCTTGTCAATTCCCATAAGTCTTGACCATTCTTCTGCTTCATAATATACACTTGATAGCTTAGGTTGAGGTACAAATTTCATAGGAAGAGTCTTATCTTCTTCACTAGGTCCTAAAATTATAACGCCTCCATTATAAAGCTTAATATCAAATGATTTTATATAACCAGTTGATGGCAACATATAACCATAAAAATGGTCTATATAGTTTCTACACTTATATACTTTAGCACTATCATACTCTTTGTATTTCAAAAGCTCTGCCTTTTCATACATTTCATTATTTTCAAAGATAGAAATAGCTTCATTTCTTGTAACTTCAATTTTTTCTATAACATAATCGTTGTTTACTATCTCTTTCATCTTGTTTTTTATATTTTCAACATCTGCTTCTTTAAGCTTTCTATCTATATGAACTTCACAATATAGCCCATCTGATAGTGAATGTTCTATTGTAACTCTGCTATCCCAAAAGATTTCTCTACATGCCATTACAAATATAAATGACATGACTCTAAAGTAAACTCTCTCTCCATCTTCATTAGTAGTATCTAAAAAATTTATCTCACAATCCTTCTTAACTCTACAATTTAGCTCTTTTAGTTTATTGTCTACAACTGCAAGTGTTATATAACCCTTATGCTCATCACAAAATTCTTTTGCTATATCTCCCAATCTGATTCCAGGGGAATTTTCTTCTAATGAATATTCCTTATCTTTTCCTTCTATTTTTAAGTTTATTTTTTTCACTTCAACATCTCCTTCCTTTTGATGAATATAAATTTTAATTAATGAGGCATATCAACAAGATAAAGAGAGGTATTTAACCCTCTCCTACAATATTATTCAATTTACTTATAGTATCTTCAATGTCTTCGTAATTTATTTCTAATACTAAATATTCTGCATCTAATGTTAAGACCTCTTTAATCCCCTCTTCAGATAAAATTCCTCTTCCTATACCAACATGTGTATCATTGATACCATCATTATCACTTAAGTGTATCAGTCTTATTTTATCCTTTAAGTTCTTTACATAAGCATCCTCATCAATTAAACAGTGTCCAGTATCGTAACAAAAACAAATCTTAGAATTTTTAATCCTCTTAAATATATATTCAAAATCATAAGATATATTTCCAATATTTGAAAAATCCCCACCTTTTGAATAAGTATTCTCTATACATACATATGAATTTGTATTTAATTTATCTAAAAAATCCACACTATTTCCTAAATATTTGTCTCTATTCTTTCTAACTCTATTTGTCATAACATATCCCAAATGAAGGTTAAAATACCTTAAATCAAATCCTTTTAGTTCAAATTCTATCTTCTCAATAAAATTTATCCATGAATCTCGTATATACTCTATGTTTTCGCAAGTATTTAATTCCATAGGCAAATGTATCCCTATAGATAATCCTAACTTAGAAATTCTGTCTTTATATTTACATAACTCACTACATTCAGATATATTGTCAATTCCAATCTCTAAATGAGTTATTTGCTTTATACTCTCACAAATGTTTAAAGCCTCCTCAATATTAAACAATAAGGACGCTATACCAACTGCCATACAAATCACCTACTCAAAAATACCTATATCTGTAAAAGGAAATACTCTTAAAATAACTTTTCCTTTAATATTTTCTTCATCTACTAATCCCACTTCTTTATATCTACTGTCTAAACTAACTTCTCTATTGTCTCCCATCGCAAATACTTTTCCCTTAGGAATCACCATATCAATATCACCTTCAGTATAATTATCATGTATATATGAAACTTCATTTAATAACTTACCATTTATATAAACCTTAGAATCCTTAATTTTTAGATGGTCACCAGGAACACCTATAACCCTTTTTACAAGCTCTTTTTTCCTTCCATTCTCTTGTAATAAATCAGTCTTAAATATCATTATATCTCCACATTTTGGTTCTGATAACTTATATGTCATCCTGTTTGCTACCAAATAATCATGTGATTTAAGTGTTGGGTACATTGATTCTCCATTTACTAATGTTGGTTTTATAAAACGAGTTATAATAAATGCAAAAAAAAGTGCAGTAATAATTATTTTTATCCACTCTACAATCTCTTCTTTAATAGTTTCATTCATTCACAAATTCTCCTTTATAGTTATATTATCTTTATTGATAATGTCTCTTAAACACTATCTTTTAGATAAGTCTACTAAATAAGGTGTTGTCTTTTTTATATAGACAACTATTGTGTATGGTCTGGTGATTTCAGCTAATCAGCGATTGCTCCAAATTTTATATGTTTAGTCAATAGTTCCTATCTTAGAAAATGGATACAATCTGACTAGAACCTTTCCTAAAATGGTATGCTCGTCGACCAATCCAACCTCATCGTATCTACTATCTAAACTTTTTTCTCTATTATCTCCCATTGCAAATAATTTTCCTTCTGGAACTACGATATCAATATCTCCATCAGTACGATTATTATGTATATAGGAAGTCTCATCTAACAACTTATCATTTACATATACCTTGGAGTCTTGTATTTTTACATGGTCACCAGGAACCCCGATAACTCTTTTTACTAAATCTTTTTTCTTTCCATTTTCCTCTGTTAAGTCGGTTTTGAATACTATTATATCTTTGTATTTTGGCTCTCCTACCTTGTACGCAATTCTGTTAACTATCAAATAATCACGTTCAACTAATGTAGGATACATTGATTCTCCTTTGACTATTGTTGGCACTATAAAACGAGTTATTGCAAATGCCAAAACAAGAGCTATGACAATCACTTTTATCCATTCTACAACTTCTTTTTTAACTGCTTCACCCACTAAAATCGTCTCCTCTGTGTTAAATATTAAGTCAATCTACAGCAAAATAATCTACCATAAACCTACAATATAAATATTATACTTCTTTTTTCTAATAGTTTAAAATACTTTTCTAAGACCTTTAGGATAATGATTCTTAATTACACCAGAAGATTCTTTTCCCCAACCTAAAGGTATTCCTTCAACCGAAACCAAAACCCATCCTCTACTATCATTAGAATTTACAACATCCCCTTTTAAATATTTAAGAATTGATTCACTCTGTACACTGAAGTTTTCAACATTTTTTACATCTTCAACTTTTAAGTAATGAGATAGTGCATGAGAAGGCTCAAATCTATTCTTCTTTAAAACCCCTAAATGCAAACCATATCTCAATACTTTTAGTTTTCTCGTATCTGGATATATTTCAGGAAGTAGGTACAAATTTTCTCCTCTTAAATAAAATTTATTTTTTTTATTACTATAAAAATCAACCTTTAAAAATTTCTTTTCAAACTCCCTATAATCCTTTATTTCTTTATCTAAATTTTTTATTTTTAATTCTTTGACATTACATTCTTCTTCTTCTAATTTTTTTATTTTGGCAACAAAATGACCTTCTCCCTTTATCTTATGAGGCCATAATCTTTCCATTTCAATAAGTTCTGCATGTGGATATTCACTGATAAACTCATTTATAACATGCTCATTTTCCTCCCTTGAAAAAGTACAAGTTGAGTAAATTAAAATGCCATCCTTCTTTAACATTTTATATCCATCTCTTATAATCTCTTTTTGGATGGATTGACATTCTACTACCTTTGCATAACTCCAATCTGATATGGCAACCTCATCCTTCCTAAACATACCTTGCCCAGAACAAGGTGCATCTATAATAACCTTATCAAAATACCCATTAAACGTCTTTCTTAAGCTATTAGAATCGGTGTTTGTTATAATACAATTTCTCGCTCCAAATCGCTCTAAATTTTCCCCTAGAGCCTTAATTCTACTAGCATTAATTTCATTAGAAACCAATAAACCTGTATCGTTTAGCTTAGATAGTATATATGTAGATTTTCCACCAGGAGCAGCACACATATCGAGAACTTTTTCACCCTCTTTAATATCTGCCTTTGGTATTACACTCATTGCAGAAGGCTCTTGCAAATAGTATGCTCCAGCCTCATGCAGTGGATTTCTACCAGGTCTGTCAATTTTATCATCATAATAAAAACCTTCTTCTGCCCATGGTATTTGATTCAAATCAAACAACTCCAAATCAAATAATTTTTTCTTGTCAATTTTTAAAGTATTTATTCTAAGCCCAGTAGTCTTACTTTCCTCATAACTTTTTATAAAATCATCATATTCATCTTTTAGTATTTCTTCAATATCTTCTAAAAATTCCTTTGGTAATTCTGTCAAATCTATAATCCCCCTTCAATCTGCTTTACTTGTGTGTCATTTATTATACTTTAATTATTTATGTCTTTCCTTTAAATTTTATTTCTTCTTCTTTTTCCTAAGATTACCGAAAAACACTTTTTTAGAGTGATTCATATATTTCTCAAGTTTATCAAGATTTATCTTCCACAAAATTATTACATAAACTATAAGTAATATAATAGCCCATCTATATTCTATCATCAATATGAAATCAAAAACTCCATGTAATAAAATTGGAATTAACACTGCCATAAACAAATACTCACGTCTTTTATTTTTATTTCCCTCAAATTTATACTTAGAAATATAGTAGCCCATAGTAATTGCAAACATTACATGAGCTGGTATAGAGATAACTGCCCTATTAATACCAACTTGCAGTGCTAGATTTCTACTTTCAGAAAAAATATAAACCATATTTTCAATTGTTGCAAATCCTAAAGCTAAAAATACAGAGTAAATAATACCATCTAACTTTTCAGTAAAGTGTTTTTCTTTAATTAGGGCAGGAATCAGTATCAGAGCTTTTACACCTTCTTCTACAAGTCCTGCAACTACAAATGATACATATATTAGTTCTGAATACCCTTCAAATACATTAAACTTCATCAGTAAATTTTCTAAAAGTATAATTATAACACTTAGAAAAGCACCTATTAAAAAAAATTTAATTAGATGGATTAGGGGTTCTCTGCAATATCTATCTTTAGACCTTATCCAAAACATCCCTATCAATATAGGAACTATTGCTAATAAAAATAAATCTAGCTTCATAGATTATTTTCCTTTCAAAATTTTTGATTTATTTATGATTTATATCATCTACTTATTTTTAACTTATTCGTGTTTTAAATACATACTAAAATATACATTAAATTATTTTAAATTATTTAAATACAAATATACTCAAATACTCAAAAAAATTTAAATTTATATCTATATTATTTAACAAATTTCAAGCTATATTCATATCTTGAAATATAAGGGAACTAAATTCATTTAAAGAAAGGGTGATTTGAT
The DNA here is from genome assembly GCF_001077535.1 of Clostridioides difficile ATCC 9689 = DSM 1296. GTDB lineage: Bacteria > Bacillota > Clostridia > Peptostreptococcales > Peptostreptococcaceae > Clostridioides > Clostridioides difficile. The sequence goes on along the minus strand of NZ_CP011968.1, from coordinate 655,492 downwards.
GCAAGATGGTTTCTTAACAGTAAGCATAATTGATGCTACTAACAATAGACCTATTCAAAATGCAGTAGTAAACATATATTCAATGTCTAATGGTAGCCAAAGCTCATCAACTTTATACCAAAACCTAAGAAGTAATGAATCTGGTCAAGTGACTGGTTTAGTATTACCAGCACCAGATGTAGATTACTCTCTACAACCATCTGATGTTAGACCTTATAGCCAGTATATAGTGGAAGCCATAGCAGATGGATATGAGACAGTTGTCATAGAAGGAACACAGTTGTTAGCTACAATTGAAGCAAGACAAGGAGTTCCCATGTCTCCTAGAACAAGAAGTAAGCGTTCTTTCTCAAGACAAAGTGAGTTGATTTTTGATATAGGAGAACATACTCTATATGGTACTTATCCTCCTAAGATTCCAGAAAGTAACTTAAAACCATTACCTCCTCCTACTGGTTTCGTTGTATTAGATAACCCTGTAGTGCCTGAATTTATAGTAGTTCATGATGGTTTGCCAGAAGATTCATCAGCTCCAAACTATTGGATTCCATTTAAAGAGTACATTAAAAACATAGCGTCATCTGAAATATATTCAACTTGGCCTGAACAGACAATTTATGCAAATGTAATAGCTATAATATCATTTACTTTAAATAGAGTCTTTACTGAATGGTATAGAAATAAAGGATATAACTTTACAATAACTTCAACAACAGCATACGACCATAAGTTTATAAATAATAGAAACTTATTTGAACCAATTAACGTAGTTGTAGATGCTATTTTTAATACTTTTATAAAAAGACCTCCTACATCAAGACAGCCACTATTAGCACAATATTGTGATGGACAAAAATCCCAATGTCCTGACCAAATGACTCAATGGGGCAGTAAAGACTTAGGTGACCAAGGATATGACTATGAGAGTATACTAAGATATTTCTATGGAGATGAAATAGTATTTGAAAGAGCACCTATAGTAAGTGGTGTACCAGTGTCATTCCCTGGTACTACACTACAAGTTGGTTCTTCTGGGCAGTATGTTAGAACCATACAAAATCAGTTAAATGCTATATCTAATTCTTATCCAGCTGTACCAAAAGTTATAGAAGATGGTATCTATGGAACAGATACAGAAAACGCTGTTAAGATATTCCAAGGAATCTTTGGTTTACCTCAAAGCGGAGTAGTAGATTTTAAAACATGGTATGAAATATCCAGAGTTTATGTAGCTACAACTAGAATAGCTTCTTTAAATCCTTTAATTTAAAGCTTGATTTAGAACATAAACTCAAATTATTGAATAAAATTATTAATTTAAAATAAAAATGGCTGTTATGAACTAATATATACCATAAGTATTACTTATAAGTATTGTAGTCTTAACAGCCATTTTTTAGTTATAACTTGTTTTTTTAGAATCTTAAAACTTTAAATGGGGGATTTTAAGCTTCTTAAAAACAGTGCTTAGCAACTTAGATTTCTTTAAAATATTATATTTATTTTTAAGTTTAATAAAATGCTATTCTAACGAAAAACCTACTTTTTATTTAAAATCTCACTTATTATTTAAAATGCTACTTCTCACTTAGAGTATTACTCCTTATTATTTAAAACACTATCTATCACTTAGAATATTACTTCTTATTATTTAAAACACTATCCATCACTTAGAATATTACTTCTTATATAAATTATTATTTATTATAAATACAAATAATATTAATTTAAAAAGTTATTCCTAATTTAAATAATACTACTATCTTCATCAGTGAACCTAAACTGCAACTTTAGACTTATTAGCTAAAGCCAATATTAGACCTAAAGCTATAGATGCAAATGCAGAAGCAATTACTCTATACTCAGCAGGGAATAAGAATACAATTGTATGACATGGTATCCAGAAAAATGGTATAGTTTTTAAAACACTAAAACCAAGGTAAGCATTCCAGTCCACAATATTTACCACATCTTTAAGTTTTACCTTAATCCCCTTTCCAACCTCATATTTTTTATCTATAAAACAGTCCATAACCTTATGGAATAAAAATACAGTTGGTGACATTAGTATATTCATAGTTGCACTCTTAAATAGAGCATTTGCAAAAGCTATTCCCTCAAATGGAAGCATATCATCCACTTGTGCTTGACCTACACCTGATGAGTAGATTGACATTCCATATGTGGTAACTACACCTATTATTCCCCAAACTATTGCTCTATAAAATACTCCTACTGGTATTTTCCAATCCTTATACAAAATTCTAGCACCAAGTAAATCTCCCATTGTAGCTAATACAGCAAACTTTAAAAAACCTCCAATATATGGATGTGCACCTGTTGCTTCCATAAATACTTCTCTACTACTTGGTATTGCTAAGACAGCAATAATACAAATAAGAACTCCACTCCATATAAAATCGCCTTTTTTCATATTTATAAATACTATTTAATATATAAATAGTTCTCCTTTCTATTAAAGATTTATTTAATTTACAATCTATCTACAATTATTTATTAATCACTTATTATTAGATATTCATTTTCCATATTTAAATTTATTCTATCCCTTTATCTATTTATTTTCTTACTACTCTATCCACCATTATCTATATATTTATTTTACGATTACTCTTTCACCCTAACCCTTTAATTATCTATTTTTTTCTGATATTCTTATCTACCATCATCCATATATTTATTTTACGATTACTCTTTCACCCTAACCCTTTAATTATCTATTTTTTCTGATATTCTTATCTACCATCATCCATATATTTATTTTACGATTACTCTTTCACCCTAACCCTTTAACTATCTATTTTTTCTTACTATTCTTATCCACATCATCCATATATTTATTTTACGATTACTCTTTCACTCTAACCCTTTAACTATCTATTTTTTCTGATATTCTTATCCACCATCACCCATATATTTATTTTACAATTACTCTTTTACCCTAACCCTTTAACTATCTATTTTTTTCTGGTATTCTTATCTACTATTATCTGTATATTTATTTTATGATTACTCTTTTAACCTACCCCCTATACTTTATAGTAATATGTTTTTAACCTTTTTCATTATTCCCAATATGCTTTATAACTACAAATACTCTCCCCCCTTAAAAATAATAATAAAATTAATCAATAAATTTATAATCATATTATTACTCTATGTATTAAGCAATTACTATGCCAATAAACTTTGATTTTTTTAAACAAATCTTAAAAATCCTAAAATGCTAATTTTCTTTAACTTTTAATGAATCTAATAGATAACATTTAATTTTCGTTATATTTTTCAGAATATTTCTATTATTATTTTTAAGAAAAAAAAATAATGTTAACATTTCTTAACATACATTAAAAAATGTTAACATTATAAATTGGGTTTAATACTTTTACTTTGACTCGATTTACTTTTATTCTACTTCTTACTTTATTTTTAACTTAGACTTTATTTTTTTATTACTTATTTGAGTCTTATTTATTTTATTCTCACTCCATATGTTCAATTACATTTGTCTAAATTCTTTGATACTTTTATTACATAATTTTAACAAGCTTAAGTGTTATTTGGGTAGTGCAGTTGATAATTATTTAAATAATCATCAACTGCATGTTTATATCATTACAGTAGCTTAATGTATTTAATCATACTTACTTAGGATTTTGAAATATCTTAGAGATTATATTTAACATTAGTCAATTGCTGCATAATTGTAAGCAATTGAAATTTGAGACCCATCTTCATTTTCTATAGTGATAGGCTTCATAATTTTTAATCCTTCAGTTTTTATCTTTTCTAATTCTTGTTCCATTTTCTTAATTGTTTCCTCAAGGTCTTTTTGACTTACATCTTTGACTGCATTAGGGTCTTTAGCATAGTCTTTTAATTCTTGAATATGTTTAGCATACTCTTCATAAGTATAATGCTCAACACCATACTTTTCCAATTCAGTAGGGTCAGTTATTCCTGATTTTATTAGAGATTCAAATTTAGGTAAAGCAATATTAGATGAATCATTTCCATTTGCAAATACTGCTCCAGTTCCTCCTAGTACCATTGCAGATACCATCATTGCACTTATAAGGGATTTTTTTATTTTCATAACCAATCTTCCTTTCTTAGAGATTTATTTGGGTAGTGTAGTTTAAAATGACTATTGCAATAGTTATCAACTACACTCTTAGACTATCACAGTAGTCATGTTTATGTCAAGCCTTTTTAAAAAACTTTTCAATAAAAAATACTATCTCAAAGCAAAATTAATTATTTTGAGATAGTATTTTAATTCTAAATCTTTTATATTACTAAGATTTATGGTTATTCTATCCATGTTCTATATTGTTCTTTATTAACTGCTAACAAATTCCCTTTTCTTGATATGACAAAGCGATTATCATTATAGCCACTTCGCTCAATTGAAACTTCTCCTGAATCAGTATAAAGTACATCCTTACTATTACTAGATTTATTTACATACGTTTCTTCACTATTCTCAGAATTAGTTACTTTGCTCATAGATGATTCTTCATGCTCTCTAAATTCAATTACAGATACTTTTGCCGTACTAAAATGAGTCTCTCCATCACTTTTAGCTTTACTAACAAGAATATCAGATTCTACTTTGGGAGAATATAAATCAGTTGATTTACTACTTATTGAAAATCCAATTTTATCACTTTGTTCATTTTTTGTTAAACCAAAAGATTCAACCTCATTAATCTCTTTATTTTCTGTTGCAAAAACAAGACCTGTCCCACAAACTAATACAGTTGAAACTAAAAAAGTAACATAAGTTGATTTTTTAAATTTCATAATATTAACTATTCTCTTTTCTATTTTTGTCTTTCCAAATCCACTACATATTGTCATTGAAAATGGATTATTCTCCTCTGCTAGACTTATTAGTGTGGTTGCATAATCAGCCCTATATTCTTCACCAAGTATACTCATAACCTTTTCATCACAACTAAATTCTATGTCTTTATTTAGTAAAAAAAACATCACCCAAACTAAGGGATTAAACCAATGGACAACAAGAGCTACAAGCATAAATAACTTTAACAGATTATCAAAGCTATTAATATGAACCATTTCATGAGTTAAAACAAAGTCTAAAGTTTGATTATTAGCATAATTCATTTGCTTTGGCAAAATAATTCGTGGTTTTAAAATACCAGATGTAAGTGGTGTCCTAGTAAATTCAGATATGCAAACAATAAATCTTCTAAAACGGCTATTCTTACACATCCATTTTTTAATGAACTCATGATTTTTTATATGAATTGAAGTTTTAAAAAGATTAATTATTTTAAAATATCTAAAGCATAAAAGTATGCTAAACATAATAGTAACTATAAAAGACAAAATGCCCAACATTTCCAACATCATAATATTTTCAATACTAGACATTATTTCAAATTCGTCAGAATTGTTTTTACCTGTAGAGTCACTAGCTTTCTTAAGAGTATAATTTTCTGTTGATGTATTACCCAATTCCACATCAAAAGTCGATTCAATTATACTATAAATACTAAAACCAGAATTTAAACTTACTGGTATTAGAAGTTTAAATAAAACAATCAACCACAATAATACAAATACCTTTTTAGGTAATTTTTTAAATAAACATGCTCTTATAAAAATAACTATTAAAAGTAATACTCCAGAAGTAAAACTCATTTCTAACAATTTAATGAACATAAATCTTACCTCACTTTAATTTTTCAACAATTTGTTTAAGTTTTGTAATCTCATCACTTGAAAGATTTTCTTTATTAATAAAAGCTGAAAGAAATTTTTCTGAAGACCCTCCAAACATTTTATTAATTAAAGTTTCTGTTTCCTGTTTTTGTACTTCCTCTTTGCTTATTAAAGCTTTACAAACAAAATTCGGCTCAATTCTCTCTATTGCACCTTTTGACACTAATTTTTTTATAACGGTATACGTAGTGTTTCTATTCCATCCTGTTTCTTCTTTTAAAATTTTTACTAACTCTCCAGCCTTGCTTTCTCCTCTCTCCCATAGAACTTCCATTACTTTAAGTTCTGAATCAAATAATTTTATCTCCATATAAAATCGCTCCTCAAATATAGTTATCACAATAGTCATTACTATAATAAAAAACTATCATAGTAGTCTATACTATGTCAATCATTTATTTTTTAATAATAAAAACTGTCTTTTTAAAAAATTCTTATAAAAGACAGTTTTATCAATGTTATACTTTAATGTTTAATTAAAGCCATATTTTATTTAAATATATAACTATCTATCTTAGTACATAGTATAAGATTTTTCTTTATCTAATAGTATATCCTCTACATCTGGGTTTTCTTTTACTAATTGTCTATAAAAATTACAATTAGTAACACCCACATATGGAATTAGCCATAGTAGACCTATTCCAAGAGTAGCTATTGAAAGTATATACCATCCTATAAAGCTAAAGTTTAGTACAAATAATTTAAGTACATTTCCTTTCATCATATCTAAACTAGCACCCATTGATTTAAATACACCCATATTATCCTTGTCTTCACAAATTAAGAAAGTAGCTTGAGAAACATATAATAGCAATATATAAACTGGTAACATAAGAACAAGTATTATAAGAACTAGAGTTATTCCAGTAGAAATAATAGTCCCTATTCCAACATTATCACTTGATAAATATTCAATTGCTCCACTAGTAAGTAAAACTCCAAATGATAAAAACGCTCCTATAATTGTGATTATAAAAGAATAAATATACACAATAATTGATTCAAATAAATAAAAACCAAAACTTCTTAAATAAATTCTCCCACTTACAAAGATATCTCCTATCTTGACTTTTTCATCTTTAGTAATTTTCAAGAACATACATGTAAATCCTGCTGAAACGCAAAAAGCTATTACAGCCACTACAATAGTAGTCAATGGTTCAAAAGGTAATCCTACAATTGATATTAATACTATCAATGCAATATATACTGCCATAGAAATTGCACATATCCCCCAGTTTCCAGATAACTGAGCTTTAGATACTCGTTTTAATTCTTGCCTTGATACCATAAAAAACACCCCTTTCATTTTATAAAAAAACTTTTAAAAATATAAATAATCTTTTAACGTATAATATTAATATATCATATTTTCGACTATATAAGATACAATTATTCACCATGTTTTATCAAGATATGCCATAATTGTATTACTAGTTTTATATAGTCAACATTACCAAATACATCAAATAAATTTGATTAATTATTCAACAAGTAATAAAATAATTTCTATTAATTATACTTTATTTAGTAAACAAATTATTTAATAAAAAAATTACCTAATACAGTAAATTAATTGGTAAGATAAATTATTTATTATTAGTAAAGTAAATTATTTACTATTTATCAAGATAAATTATTTATAAAATAAATCATTTATAAAATATAATTTATACTTTGAAAATAAAATAAACTATCTTCCAAACATTTTATTATATGCTTAAAAGATAGTTTTGTGTCTTTAAAATAAATTAAATTGTATATATTCCTTCACATAACTTTTGTATATTACTAGGTGGTTGCCATTTACCATCTTTTTTAGTATATGTAATCATAGTTGTAACTTCCTTAGTTGGTTTCTTATTGTAAAGGTCTATAATCATTTTTGTCATATCATCTTGAACTTCTTTTTCTTTTTTATCGTAATTCTTTTCATCAGTTACATAAGATTTTACTAAAGTGTTCGCTTCACTCATTACTTTACTAGTATCTAAAGCTTTACTTACAACTTTCAAAGTTATCTTATCCTTACTAGAAGATTCCACTGTTACTGTCTTTTCAACACCTTGAATTAATTTAACAATTGTTTCGTATATCTTTTCAGCATTTTCTTTACCATAAAGAGGTGTCAATTGAGCAATCATTGAAACCTTGTCCTTGCTGTTATAAGTTTGAATCTGTTTATATTCAGCTTCTGTTAATGCATCAGAAATTCCTTTTTCATCATACTTATACATTTCTAATGCAGCTAAATTAGCTTCAAAATTCGACTTTACTTTTTCTTCTGCATTAGAACACCCTATAGTTAGAACTAAAACTAGAGCCATAATCGTAGATAATATTAACTTTTTTACCATTTTCATACAAACATCCTCCCTCAATTAAAATAATAAAAAATTTATTTATCAACATTATAACATAAATTTGTCTAACTATAGAATTATTTTGAATATTTTACCACTTCCAGTCTATTCCAATACCGTTTTCTTTTGCTTTATCGTATATTCTTTTTGCTGTTACGACATCTTGTACACCTATCCCAACAGTTTTAAATACAATTATCTCATCATCATCTTCTCTTCCAGGAATAGTTCCGTTTATAACATTCCCTAAATCACCACTAAAATCATCTTTACTTATCTTACCTTCTTTTAATGGAATTAATATATCTCCTGACTCAGATAAAACTGCATCTGTTGATTCAAAAAATATCTTAGACGCTCTAGTTAAACAGTTTGGGCACAACTCTTGCATATCTGGCATATATGAACCTACTGCACTTATTAAAGCTCCTTTTTTCACTAAGTTTCCATTAAGTACTGGTTGTTTTGATGGAGTAGCTAAAACTATCACATCTGCGTTATCTATGGCTTCATCAGATGATTCAACTGCAACTATTTTAGTATTATATTTACTTAATTTTAAGTTCATTTCTTCTGCAAATTTTTCTCTACTTTCCTTGTTTCTACTAAAAACTCTTACCTCATCCAAATTTCTAGCTTCTATCATGGCTTCAAGTTGTGGCTCACCTTGTCCTCCTAGACCTATCAAAGCTCCAATCTTAGAATCTTTTTTAGCCAATACGTCTATAGCTGCTCCAGAGGCTGCTCCAGTACGAATCTGAGTTACATAAGTACCATCCAATACTGCACTAACTTCTCCAGTTTCTCCATCTAATAATAGTACTGTTGCTGGAATTACTGGTTTGCCTTTTTGAGCATTTTTAGGAAATACAGATACAATTTTTATTCCCCCACAGCCTAATTCTTCTACGTATCCTGGCATAAATAACATACTAGCATCTTGACTTGGAACAGATATATTGGTTCTCAAAGGATTTACACTCTTTCCTTCACAATAAATTCTAAAAGCTTCCTTATCAGCTTCAATTGCATCTCTCATTGTAAATACTTTTTTTATGTCGTCTTTTTTTAAAAGTAGCATTTTTATACCCCCAATTTTAATAAGTCTCTATGCTAAATATTATAGCATAACATTTAATTTAATCTTCTATTTCAAATCAAATAAATCTACATACTCTGGTTTTAGCATAGAACTTATCAACGCTTTATTTATTGAAAATTCTGGTATTCCTGCTGCATATGGAGTTATATCATATAAATCAAAATATACAACTAGATTCTCATCTTGCAAGTAAAAGTTTTGATTCTCTTTTATACCTTTAAAATTATATATTCCGATATTTTCTTCATCCTTTTTTTCAAGTTCAGCTATTTGTCTTTTAATTTCTTCATCTATAACTTCTTTATATTTAGTATTATCCTTAAACAAGTCCATTAATTCTAAAAATTTTCCAGTTCTCATATCCACATTATATGCTATATCTTGATAAAATCCATGTGCTCCACCACTATAAGTGTAATATCTCACTTTTATACTAAGAGCAGAATCAGTATTCTTTTTAAGTTCAAAGTCTACATTTGCAACAAACTTATTTTTCTCGTCAGGATTATCCTTAAGATACTGCTTTGCTTCTTTATATGATTTATTATAAAATTCAAATATGTCATTTTTTATCTTATCATTTGTAGACCTTTCAACAATTTTATTTGAATTTGTTATTACAGGCATGTTTATAGTACTTTCTAAATACTCATCATTTTTCACTATTGTTTTACTTCCTATTGTACTTACTGATAAAGTTTGTTTACTATTTGTATTACCCTTTGGTAATGACTGGTTACTCATAACAGTCACTGCTTCCTTATTACTATTTAAATTAATTGAAGCATCTTTCCTTAAATTATTATATTTATAGTCATGTTTAATTGCCAAAACAGCCATTATAGTCAATGTTAAAACAAATACATATCTTAAAACTTTAGCTTTTGTATCGACTTTAAAAAATTTCATATTATCATTTTCCTCCTAAATATAAATCTCTCTTATTATATTTGGAGTTTCTAGGGTTTTTTATCCATATAATTTAATAAAAGATTAATTTTTATTTATAAAAAATTAATCTTTTTGTTTTAAAATATTAATATGTCTTATCAAACAGTTTGAAATTTCACCAAGAGGTAATTGTAACATAACAGAACCTCTATCAAAAGCTACCATTGGCATTCCATATACTATACAAGAATTTTCATCCTGTCCAATTGTAAATGAACCATTTTCTTTCATTTTTAAAAGTCCACTTGCTCCATCATAACCCATACCTGTAAGTATTATTCCTATTGAATTTTTACCTGCTACTTCTGCTACTGAATCAAACAAAACGTCTACTGATGGACAGTGACCACTTATTCTTTCTCCTTTTTCACAAGTTACATAATATCCTTGTTTATCCGTACACAATTTCATCTGGTAACCCCCAGGTGCAATTAACACATTTCCTTGTTCTACTCTATCATTATTCTTAGCTTCTCTTACATTCATAATACACTGTTTGTCAAGCCGTTGTGCATACATATAAGTAAACATAGCTGGCATATGTTGAACTACAACAATCCCTGGTGTTGATTTTGGTAGGTCTTTTATAATTTCAAGTATTGCCTCTGTACCACCTACAGATGCGCCTATAGCAATAACCATATTATTAAAACGTTCCACATTACCGCCTCCAAAAAATCATATATCAAAAATACCTTTTTATCGTTTATATATAGCAGGTTTTACATATTTGTATTTAGTACTACTTCTGTTGATTACTTCTGCATGTCCTACAAACAAAAAACTATCTTTTTTGGTAGCATTATAAAATTTATTTATAAGTTCTTCTCTTGTTTTTAAATCAAAATAAATCATAACATTTCTACAAAAAATCAAATCAAAATGTTGATATGAGAAATCATTCATTAAATTAAACGGCTTAAAAATTACACTTTTTCTAATCTTATCACAAATTTTAAATGTACCATCCTTGTTGTCTATAAAATACTTCTTCTTCCATAACTCAGGAACATTGTTAACATTTGATTCTATGTATATACCTCTTTTAGCTTTTTCAAGTGAGTTAGTTGAAATATCTGTGGCTATGATTTTAATGTTCCACAACTCTTTATTATATCCAAAATAATCATCCAAAGTCATAGCTATTGAATACGCTTCTTCTCCACTAGAACATCCTGCACTCCATATATTTATGTTTCTTATTTTATTATTTTCTTCCCAAAAAGGAAGTATACTATTCTGTATAAACTCAAAATGTTGAGGTTCTCTCATAAAAAATGTGTGGTTAGTACTCAATCTATTTATTAGGTTTATAGCTTCATTTCCTGTCTTATCTTTAAATAATAGATTCATATATTGACTAAAAGAACTAAGTTTTTTCTCTATCATTGTATTGTATAAGCGACCTTCAATTAACGCTCTTTTTTTACTTAAATCAATACCATATTCTTTTTTTACATGGTTTACAAGAACTATAAATTCTTCATCTGTGAGTTTTATCATGCAAAAACTTCCTCCTGCTAATTTATCAGAACTAACTATATGCTATTAATCAAAAACTTTCGAATATCTAAAATTAATATAGAATTATCTTCAACTTTCGCAATCTCTTTTATATCTTTATTAATATTAGTGTTGTTAGAATTAGTCGTCTCTAGTAAATTTAGATTTTCTATATGAATAACATCAACAACTTTATCTACAATAATTCCAACTTGATACTCATCAACCTTTGTAATTATTATACAAGTTCTCTCATTATAATCAGCTTTAGGAAGATTGTACTTTATATGCATATTAATAACTGGTATTATTCTTCCTCTCAAATTAATAACTCCACTTATATATGTTGGAAGACATGGTACATACGTTATTGATTGAAATCTTATGGTTTCAATCACATTTTCTAATTCTATTCCATAAATAACATCATTGACATAAAATGTTAATACTTGTTTAATAATTTCATCTTTAGCCATACTTTAAATCCCCTAATATATTTCTATAATGCTATCTGCATCTATAATTAAACTTATACTTCCATCCCCAAGTATTGTACATCCCGATAAACCCTTATTTTTTATATTAAATCGGTTAAAATAAACTGGAAATGGTTTCACAACAACTTGCTGATTACCTATTATTTCATCAACAAAAATGCATACTGCTTTATGCTCATTTTCAATAATTATCATATTACCATTCATCAGATTGGTTACTTTTGTTTGAATATTATATATTTTATGTAACCTTATAATGGGAATACATGCTCCATATATTGTAATTAACTCTGTCTTATTTCCTTCTGTAATTATTTGATTTAAGTCTGTAAGTTTAAATGTTCTTCTTATGGATGATATTGGTAAAGTAAATAGTGAATCTCCAACTTTAAACTTCATACCCTCTACTATAGAAAGAGTTAATGGTATTTTTATAGTAAAGGTTGTCCCCTCATCCTGTTTACTTTTTACTTCAATTGAACCTCCAACTTTTTCAATACTTTTACGAACAATGTCCATGCCTACTCCTCTTCCAGAAAATTCAGTTATAGATTCTTTTGTAGAAAAGCCTGGAGTCATAATCAAAGAATTGACCTCGTCATCAGTATACTCATTACTTTGATGTTTAAGAAGACCTTGTTCCTTAGCTTTTGCCAAAATCTTATCTCTCATAATGCCTCTACCATCATCTGAAATACTTATCACAGCTTCTCCGCCTAGATTTTCAGCAGATAAAACTATCTTTCCCACTTCTTCTTTACCTTTCGCTATACGCTCCTCAATAGGCTCTATTGCATGGTCCATAGCATTTCTTATAAGGTGCATAAAGGGTTCTGCTAAATTATCAATTACACTCTTATCTACCTCTGTCTCTGCTCCTATAGTTATTAACTCTACATTTTTATCTAATTTTTTATTCATATCTCGTACAATTCTATGCATTTTTTGAAATACACCAGCAATTTGAATCATACGCATAGACATTACTATATCTTGCAATTCATCTGTAAGCTTGTGTAATTGTCTTGTTGCCTTATTGAAATTATCTATATCAACACCTGTAGAATTTACGCTATTTACAACCATTGATTCCATAATTACAATTTCTCCAACTATATTTTGAAGTAAGTCCAATTTTTCTAAATTTACACTCATAATACTCTGCTTACTTATTGGTAAATGTTCATTGTCTTCACTTAGACTATCTTTTTCCATATCAGTTTTTTCATTTAAAACATCTTCTTGTATCTCATCTTCTGTATAGTTATTTTGATAACTTTTACTTACTTTATTATTATCTTTTAATTTATTTTCTACTGCATCATTGTTTGATGTATTTTTCATTTCTATTTCTTTTTTACTAATATTTATGTATTCTTTTACATAGAGATTATCTTCTATAGTTTTATAAACTATTGCCTTATCCTCTTTAGCTACAAATTGTATATAAAACCCATAACTTTTAATATACTCTGTAGACTCTGCATTTGTTTCTACATCTTTTGGATAAAAATCTATAAATTCACAGTAATCTCTAAGTTCAAATACAAGCATGAAAGCTCTCACATTTTCCATCATGCAACCTTGTTCAAAGATTATTTTTACTACATCAGAGTCTTCTTTGTATTCAAAATTTGAATCTATTACTTCTTTTTCGTCTTTACTTTCTAAATTTGCATTATCCTTTGATTTCATAGAACTTGATAATTCCAAAGTACTCACATACTCTTCAATTCCTTCAATAAAATTAGAGTAATCAGAAGATATACAACCTCTTGATTGTAACTCATCTATATCTCTTCTTATAAAATCTAATGATTGAAAGACTAAATCAAATAATAGGTCATTGTCTAAAACTTCTATTTTACCTTCACGTATAGCATAAAACAAGTCTTCTACACTATGTGCTAAAGCAGATATATTGTCTAACCCCATCATAGATGCTGAACCTTTTATCGTATGCATTATTCTAAAAGTTTCATTAATGTTGTTATGAGTAAATACTTTCTCTTTTTCTATTTGAATCATAATTTCATCTAATTGTTCGAGTAATAAACTTGTCTCAAATATAAACATATCTAACATTTGTCTCATACTCGGTTCAATATAATTCACATTTATCACCTACGACCTACAAATAATTTTCTATTATATATGCATCTCATAATTTAAATCCTTGATGATTCTCTTATCTCACTATATGTACCTCATAATTTAAATACACAATCATTCTCTTATTTCAATATATATACATCTCATAATTTAAATACACGATAATTCTCTTACTTCAATATTCACCTCATAATTTAAACCCATGATGATTCTCTTACTTCACTTTCCTTTAGATGAAATTTTTCTACTAATTCTTTTAAAATTTGAGCTTGAGCAGACATCTCTTCTGAAGCTGCTGCACTTTCCTCTGCTGTTGCTGAGTTCATTTGGACTACTATGGAAATTTGCTCTATTCCAGATAAAATCTGTGTAATTGCTACTTCTTGACTATGTACAGCCGAAGAAATACCATTAATATAATTAGTAGTTTTTTCTACACCATTTACTACCAAGTCCAATGCATTTGCAGTCTCTTTAGCAATTCTGACACCATTTTCTACTGTTTTAATAGCTTCTTCTATGAGAATAGCTGTATTTTGAGCTGCTTTTGCACTTTTACCAGCCAAAGACCTAACTTCATCTGCTACAACTGCAAATCCTCTACCATATTGACCTGCTCTTGCTGCTTCAACAGCTGCATTTAATGCAAGAATATTAGTTTGGAATGCTATCTCATCTATTGTTTTGATTATTTTTGATATTTCACTCGATTTTTCACTTATTTCACCCATTGATGTCATCATATCATCCATACATCTACTTCCGAAACCAACTTGTGATGCAGATTGGTCAGATACCTCACATGCAAGACTAGCACTATCTGCACACTTCTTAATTCCATCTGATATCTCATTAATCGTGGAAGCTAATTCTTCTACTGAACTAGCTTGTTCAGTAGCACCCTGTGAAAGAGCTTGTGCACCTGCTGCAACTTGTTCTGAAGCACTTGCAACTTGCTCTGCTGATAAATTTATTTCAGAAAAATCACCATTAAAAGAGTTTATTATACTTTCTAAAGATATTTTAATTGATTTAAAATCACCTATAAATTCTTGGTCTATCTCTACTCTTAAATCTCCTTTTGCAATACTAGTTAATGTACTGTCTATAAGGTCTATGTAATTTAAAAGCATACTTTGCATCTTTTTGACAGAACTCACTAATAGCCCTATTTCAGATTTACTTTCTTCAACGTCTATACTTGTTCTTAAGTCCCCAGATGCAATTCTTGAAAAGTGTTTTTCTACTTTATTAATAGGAATCACTATTTTTAATTTTATTACTGTATATTCTATTATTGTCAATATTATTAAAAGGGAAAGTATAAATATTGTTCTTAATATTAGACTTTGTAATTCTTTTTTTACTTCTACAATTTTGGAATTTGAACGGGTAACTATATCCTCTTGAAATTCATTTATTAAAGAATCCATTTTCTCTTGGGAGTTTATATAGTCACTACCAAAAATTATACTTTGAGCTTTACTCTTATCATTACTTTCGACTGCCTTTATTGCACTTTGTTCTGTTGGTACTAAAGAATCTGATATTTCTTTTGCTTCTAAGATTTTATTTGACTCGCTCTTTGTAAGACCAATTTTTTCTAATTTGTTTAAAGCTGATTCTCTTGTTTTTCCGTATAATTCTTTTTCATAAATATCTTTATTCTTTTTTTCTCCTGTAAATACATATCTTCTTAATACATCACTTATCTCTCTAGTTGTATCTTTTATATACTGACTTTGAGTCCTCAAATTATTCATATCATTAATACTTTTTTCTACTTTTTCAAATGCTTTATAAGATGAAATAGAAGAAAAAATCCCTGCTAGAACAGCCAATACTATAATAATCAACAATACAATTGCTAATTTAGAAAGCTTTACTTCTCTTTTCATATCTGTACTCCTTCATAAAGTAAGTTTATATCTTTTTTAATCCTTTCATTGTACTCACTACGCTACAATCTTTTCCTAAGTTTTTACCCTCATACATTGCTTTATCTGCTAAGGATATGTTTTCTTCTAATGATATATTTGAGTTTACTTCTACTACTCCTAATGTAATAGTGCACTTTATTTTATGTTCTTTATAGTTGAAATCAAACTCCTTTATCTCTTTACGGATTCTTTCTGAAAGTATCTTAGCACCTTCTATTGGAGTATTTGTGAGCATTATCAAAAACTCTTCTCCACCCCATCTTGATACAGTATCAATTTGTCTACAATTCTTTTTTATTATACTTGATATTACTGTTAACACGAAATCCCCTGCTTCATGCCCATAAGTATCATTGATAACCTTAAAGTCATCAATATCACCAAGGATAAGGGATATTGATGTTTCACTATATTTATTAATTCTTCTTTGCTCCATAAGCTGATTAATTATATGTCGCCTATTGTAAAGACCTGTAAGATAATCTCTTACAACGAGTCTATTCAATTTTTCAAGAGAAGATTCCAGTTCATTATTTATCTTTTTTAATTTATCTTGAGATTTCTTTACTTCAAGATGAGCTATAACACGAGCTTTTAATTCTGTCATACTAAAAGGTTTCACCATATAGTCAATTGCTCCTACACCAAATCCTTTTACTATGTCTGTATCTGTATTTTTTGAAGTTATAAAAATTATAGGTATATCTGCTGTACGAGCATTAGATTTTACTTCCTTACAAAACTCAAAACCAGAGTTATCTGGTAAAATTATATCAAGCAAAATAATGTCTGGTATAAATTCTTCAATAAATTCTTTTGCCTCTATTGCATTAAATGCTTTTTTAACCTTAAAATTATCTTTTGTAAGTGTTTTATCTATTAAGTCACACATCAGAACACTATCATCAACGACTAAAATTGTTCCCTGTTGCTTATTTTTCATATACAAACCTCTCTTAAACATAATATATTCAAATTTTAATGATTTAAAATTTTTATACTTAATAATTATACCACTATATTCTTAAATGTTCTCATCACAATCTTTTTATAATAACACTCCAACTACATCCCTATATTACATGATAGTGCAATCAAACCCATTGATTAATTCATCTATTAAAACTTCATCTTTATCTGTCAAAAGTTTCTCTAAATCTAGTAAAGTAATTATTTTACCTTCTAATTCTCCAACTCCACTTACAAAATAATCCGAATATTCTATAGTAACTCTTGGTGGAGGTGATATTTTACTTTTTTCTAAGCTTACTATATCATCAACTCTATCAACCACAAATCCAACTACCAAGTCCTTTATTTCAGTTACTACTATATACATGCAATTTGTAGTCATTAATTCATCTTTTTTAAGTCTCAAACTCATATCTATTATCGGAATGATTTTTCCTCTTAGATTTATTATGCCTTTAGAATATGTAGGTAGTTCTGGAATAAATATAATTTCTTGATTTCCAGTAATTTCTATTACCTTTTCAAGTTCAACCCCAAAATCTTGCTCATCTACTTTAAACTTTAGATACTTAATTCCTTCATCAATTAGTCCATAATCTAAATATGGGTCATCTGGAAATCTCATTTAATACCTCCCTCCTAAAATACACTTTCTATGAAATATATATTATAATTTCTTCTTACCTTTATTTATTGAATCTACAAGTAATTCACCCGTCTCAGTGTAAAAACGTATTGTTCTACCATAATTCATACCTGTGTCCTCAGCTAATATTGGAATATTTAATCCTAAAAGAGTTTTTTTTACTGCCTCAACATTCCTATGTCCTATACTTGCAATTACTGAATTGCTACTTCCTAAAAACATCTGAGCACCTCCAGCAATTTTTGCTTTTATATATATTCTATTTGCACCTATATTCTCCATAGATTTAATGAGCTCATTTATTCCTGTGTCAGCAAATTTACACTTATTTTCAATGTTAATAGCATCTTTACTATATGGCAACATAACGTGTAACATTCCACCAATTCCAGCTACTTTATCTATCAAACATACTCCTACACAAGAACCAAGTGCATAAGTAACTAAAACATTTGGTCTATAGGCTATCTTCATATCTGCAATGTTCACTACTATCTCTCTATTCATACTTCTAATCCCAACCTCACGAGTATTTCTCTAAGTGAGCTCATTTCTGGAATCATCAAAATGTGACTAGTAAAATAATTATCACTCATTTTAAATTTATTTTCTATAAATAAGACTTTGTCACCAACATCTGAAAATCTTATCATAGGCACATTTAGAACAGCTCCAACCATATCAATACATATATCTGGAATTGAAACACTTATAGTCATGTTTAACATAGATGCAATAGCATTTACATATGAACTTGCCATAATATTTCCTATTTCCTTAATTGCTGAAATTTCAATTGCCTCAATCTCATCTAAAAAAGCTTCTTCTTTATTAAAAAGAGAACTTAGCATAAGTTGAGTTATTGATTCATCCAACAAAAACATAAACATTCCATTGATATCACCTTTCATATCGAGTAAAATACATACTACTTTGTTTTCTGGACCACCAAGCAAATTTGTCGCTTCATTATATTCAAGTATCTTGACCATAGGTATTAATACTTCTACATTGCTATTTATCATGGATGCAAGTGCAGTAATTGCATTCCCAGAGCCTATATTACCAATTTCTCTAAGAGCATCTATATGAACATCATCAAGTTCTAAATAATTTATAATATAAACCCCTCCCTTTATTATTGCATTTATTTACTTTTCATTGTATTAGTGTATATTTACACTTTTATTTTAAAACATTATTTACAACTTTAACTAATGTTTCTGTTTTGAAGGGCTTCACTATAAAATCTAACGCTCCAAGTTTTATGGCTTCTACAATCATATTCTCTTGTCCTATTGCAGAGCACATTACAACCTTAGCACTTGAATCCAACTTTTTTATTTCTCTTAGCACCTCTAAACCATCTTTTTTTGGCATTGTAATATCAAGCAACATCAAATCAGGCTTTTCATATTTAAATATATTACACGCTTCTTCTCCATCATTTGCTTCTATTAAATTATTATAGCCACTTTTACTCAGAGCTTCTTTAATTATCATTCTCATAAAAATAGCATCATCTACTATCAAAATTTTATTTTCCATAAAACTAACTCCTCCATATGTACAACAATAAACGCTTTTATCTTCAGTTATTGTCTATACTATCTGACTATTTTTCGCTACACAATAAATACATTTCATTGATAAATAAAAGTAATTATTTATGCCATATTATACTTAATTCTCTTAACATAATTTGTCAACAAAAAAACTTATATATCTATTGTAATATATGTTTGGCGTTTTGACGAGTTATTAAAAATATAATTGTATAAAACATAAAAAGTTATCAAAAGTAATTAAATTATAATAAAACAACTTTATACCTTTTTTATGTTTGTATAAAAAAAATTTTCAGATTCATTAAAATCATTTCTGTAGATTCATATAGGATTTGACTTTCTCAATATCTAATAGATAGTTGTTTATTTACTTAATTATATTTCTCTATATGTATTATCGATTAAATTAGATTTAGCTTTATACATTATTTTTTATATTTTTCAAATTGTATACCCATAAATCCAGAAGTATTCTAATGTGTTTATAATACTTTTTTTCATATTTTAAACTAAATAACAAATCATTATATTTACAAGTATCATTTATCAATAAACAATATTAAATGAAGAATATGTCTGAAGATTCAAAGTGATACTGATACTATTAATTACTAAAAAAGCAGTAAATCTTTTACAGATTTACTGCTTATAGTTATAAATAATAAAACTATCTATAATAAATGTACTATACTCAATACTTCATTCAATATAGTAATAACAAATCTACTTTATTCCTATATAAATATGAACTTCTTGTTTCTTTGTATCAAAAGTATTACATTGATACTCTTCAAAATCACTTATATAAGTCCTATCAAAATCCATTTGCCAAAACTCAAACCAAAAATCTCCTACTTCTTTTTGACCTCCTACTATAACAAACTTTGCATACTTACCTGCTGGTATAACTTTACTAATAATACTTTCTCCAACAGTATTATTAGTGTTTAATTCTTCTAAATTCTTCTCTTTATCAGAATTACTATTTACTTCACAACATGCAACAAAGCTATACGGACTTGTAAAATCACCCTGGTAATCTGTATATAGACCTATTGTCTTGTCATTCTTTTTACCCTTTATAGCATTATATATCCCTTTGCCCATAAATTTTTTCCACAATTCACCTATATCATTTACCGCTTGTCCATCTTTATTTGTAGTCTCCTTCGATATTCCTATAACTATTTTCTCATTTATCTCTACTATTTCATAATTCATACTTTATACCTCACTTTGTTTTTATT
The DNA here is from genome assembly GCF_001077535.1 of Clostridioides difficile ATCC 9689 = DSM 1296. GTDB lineage: Bacteria > Bacillota > Clostridia > Peptostreptococcales > Peptostreptococcaceae > Clostridioides > Clostridioides difficile. Next base: position 634,813 of record NZ_CP011968.1, on the reverse strand, counting down.
AATATATTTTATTTTGAACTAATTCAATTATAATTTATAATATACGACACCTTTATGTCATATTTTTAATATAATTAAACTCAGTGAGATATTATATACTAAATGCAAGATATTATATATTTAATAAAATCTTTAATCTAGCATTATATTATAATGAATAAATTTTAGACAACTCCCTTAGTCTAGTTATTACATTATCCCTAACATCTTTAGGTTCAAGTACTTCAACATTGTCACCAAACGATAAAATATATCCATAAATCCATTCACCAATAGGAAATTCTGTAATTACATCATATGTATCATCTTCATTTTTAGTTATTAAATCCTTATTAAAATCATCAAATACTCTAAAAAGCATCTTTTCTTTAAACCTCAATTTCAACGTTATAGTATTTTCCTTAATTACTTTAGAATCATTCAAACATACTTCTTCTATTATCTTTCTTGAAAACACTTCATCCTTTATAGATAAATTCCTTATCCTACTAATTCTAAATATCCTAAAATCATCTTTTAGTTTACAAAATCCATACAAGTACCAAGTCTTACTCTTATACATAAGCTTCAGTGGTTCGACAGTTCTGTTTGTCTGGCTTGACAAACTATTTACATAATTAAAATTTATAGTATTACGCCTTAAAATAGCTTCTTTTATTTTTGTAAATTTATCATCTTCATTAAAATTACTTCCCCATTCAGTAAAGTCTATTTCAATCCAGTTTGAAAAATTCTGCTCTCCAAATATTGAGCCAATTTTATTTACTACTGAATTTATTTCTGGATACTTAGTCGCCTGTAATGTTTTCAGTGCAACTATTAAACTCTCTTTATCTTTTTTTGACAATATAGCCTTGTCTATAGAATATTCTTCTATTAAAGATATCCCTCCTCCTTTGCCTTTCGTCATATATACTGGTACTCCCGACATAGACAGAGTTTCTATATCTCTATATATGGTTCTTGTAGAAACTTCAAACCTATCTGCCAACTCTTTAGCTGTTACTAATTTTTTATTTAATAGAATTACTATTATTTCTGTTAATCTATTTATTTTCATTCATTACCACCTACTAAAATTATTAAATTTATTTAATCTAAATTAATCATACTAATTTTTAAATAAACAAAATCTTAGAATCTTATCTAAATTATTCTTACATGATTTTATTTACTTTCTATTATCTTTCTCACTTTGGATATTATCATCTTAATTTATTTATTACTATATCAATTTACTTATTATCATCTCATTTGTTATCGTCTTACTTAATTTACTTATTGCTATATCAATTCCACTTATTATCATCTTATTTAACTTACTTATTTCTATATCAATTCACTTATTATTACCTCACTTGTTATCATCTTACTTAATTTACTTATTTCTATATCAATTTACTTATTATCATCTCATTTGTTATCGTCTTACTTAATTTACTTATTGCTATGTCAATTCATTTATTATTATCTCACTTGTTATCGTCTTACTTAATTTACTTATTTCTATATCAATTCACTTATTATCATCTTAATTCATTTGATTATTATCATTTACTTTATTCAATTTCTATATCAAAAATTAGTATTTGTACTTAATACTTAAAATTAATTTAAAGTCTTTACATATTATTTATTTTTTATTGTAATATTCATTTCCATACTTTACTAAGCTACTTCCACTCATTTATTTTAAAATTTCAATTTACTATTTCTCAATTCTATATTATTATTTTTCAATTTTATATTACTAATTTTAAAGCTTTTTAGCTATTATTCCTACAATATTTAAACAATTTTTTCATAATAAAGCTATATTACAATATATTCAAAATATGTAATATTTTAGATATTTTTCGTTGACAATGTTAAATTTTTGTTTTATCCTTAATTAAGGACATGTTATTGACATTTCTGAAACTTATTTGAAATAGTTTTTTCATTTTATTTAGGAAAACGTATTATACTTAAGAAAACGTATTTTCTCATTTCAGATAAGTAAAATATTTATTCTTTTGAGGAGGAAATCATGGAAATTAATAAAAAACATTTTATTCAAGTATTTTTAACTTGCTTAATCTTGGTAGTAATATGTGAATTTATAGGGCAAAGAACTATAGCTATTGGAAAAGCCTCTATAGTACTGTTCCCTATGCTTTATGCAGTTATAATTGGACTTATAATAACACCAGATTTATTAGGTAAAAAAATTAAAGCGCTTAAAAAAGTGGTTGGAGAAAAAGAAATAAATATTGCTGGTGAAGTTGTTGGAATTGCACTAGTAATGCTTGGTATAAAATATGGTACTACAGTTGGACCAAACATTGACAAAATAATTCAAGCTGGACCAGCGTTTATCGCTCAAGAATTTGGTCATATACTTGCACCAATCGTTGCATTACCTCTTGCATTAATGTTTGGAATGAAAAGAGAAGCTGTTGGAGCTACTGCAAGTATAAGTCGTGAACCTTCTTTAGGAGTTATATCAGAAAAATATGGGATAAACTCACCAGAAGGTAGTGGTGTACTTGGTACATATTTAATGGGAACAGT